>CAJCHQ010001023.1 GCA_903970295.1 Bryobacterales bacterium | reverse complement strand
TTACTATTGGTGCTGGTCGTATTCGTTTTTTCTCTTACCAGCATCAGTCGAAAAGACGACCCGCTTACTTACTGGCAATTGCAGAATTTTATTGCCGGTGGCAAGGCTGAGCAAATCAAAAAAGTGGTGATGACCAACGGCGAGTCGGTCATTCAAGTGTCTATGATTGGCAGTGAGCACGAGCGCACAGTAGTGGTTCCGACTGAAGCCAAAGAAGGCTTAATCAAGGAACTCAACGACGCACACGTACAACTCGAGGTCAAAGACCCCGATAAATCCGGATTCTGGTTCTCGATGCTCAGTTCATTCTTCTTGCCGGTTTTGTTGTTGGTTGCCTTCCTGTTTATGTTCCGCAGTGCTCAGTCGGGCGGAAACCAGGCGATGAGCTTCGGTCGCAGTCGCGCCAAGCTGATGGTTGACAATAAGGTCAAAGTTACTTTCCAGGATGTCGCCGGCATCGATGAAGCCAAGCAAGAGTTGCAAGAGATTGTTGACTTCTTGAAAAGTCCCGAAAAATTTCAAGCCCTCGGTGCCCGCATTCCGCGTGGCGTCTTGCTAGTCGGCGCCCCCGGCACCGGCAAAACGTTGTTGGCTAAAGCTGTGGCCGGGGAGGCGGGTGTGCCGTTCTTCAGCATCTCGGGCTCCGATTTCGTCGAGATGTTTGTCGGCGTCGGTGCCTCGCGCGTTCGCGACTTATTCGATCAAGCTAAGAAGCACGCTCCTTGTATTGTCTTCGTTGATGAAATCGACGCCGTCGGTCGCCAACGTGGCGCTGGTCTTGGTGGCGGACACGACGAGCGCGAACAGACCTTGAACCAGTTGTTGGTTGAGATGGATGGTTTCGAAGGCACAACTGGCATTATCGTTATTGCTGCCACTAACCGTCCTGACATTCTCGACTCTGCCTTGCTCAGACCAGGCCGTTTCGATCGCCAAGTCGTGATCGATCGTCCGGATGTGCTCGGCCGTGAGCAGATTCTCAACGTGCATTCAAAAGGCAAACCGCTGGCCAAAGATGTCGAGTTGAAAATTCTTTCCAGGCGCACACCCGGTTTCACTGGTGCCGATCTTTCCAATTTGATCAACGAGGCTGCTTTGATTGCGGCACGCATGGACAAACGCGAAATCGAAATGCGCGATCTCGAATTAGCAATCGATAAAGTAATTGCCGGTCCCGAGAAGAAATCACGCTTGATTCAGCCCAAAGAAAAAGAGATGACTGCGTATCACGAAGTCGGTCACGCCCTGATGTGCGTGCTGCTCAAGAACGCGCATCCTCTGCACAAAGTCAGCATCATCCCGCGTGGATTTGCACTGGGTTTGACCATGTTCTTTCCGGAAGAAGACATTCTCACTCAGACTCGTTCGCAGCTGATCGACCAGATCGGCGTCGGCTTGGGCGGTCGGGTGGCTGAGGAATGCGTTTATGGCGAAATCACAACCGGTGCCCAAGATGACCTCGAGAAATGCACCAAGCTTGCTCGCCGCATGGTGACTGAGTTTGGCATGAGCGATCGGCTGGGACCGATGACTTTCGGCAAGCGCCACGATCATGTTTTCCTCGGCCGTGAATTCGGACACGAGCGCGATTATGGCGAAACGGTCGCCACCATCATCGACGAAGAAGTGAAGCGCTTTGTCGTCGAGCAATACGATCGCGTCAAAGAAATGCTGATCAAGCATCGACCGCACATGGATGAAATCGTCAAAGTCTTGCTCGAGAAAGAAACGCTCGATCGCAAGGAAGTCGATCAGATCATTGCTGACGTTAATCGCAAACTGGGAATCGTGGAAGATATTCCGATGTCGGATGACTCGACCACTCCGCCTCCTACTTACACAACATTCGACGGCGGCAAAATCGTTGTCGAAGAACAGCCAGACAAATTGCCCGCACCACCGTCGCGTCCGGATGAGCCGCCATCGGGCTTGCAGCCTAAATTCGCCTGACTGCCACTTTGCAGCCGTGGCAACAAACCTAAACCTATCTAAAGAATCTTTAGATAGGTGCTCGATTGCCTCATGATATAGGCAAATCGCTGAAGCAAATTGGCTTCCTGCGCGGATTACACATTGGTAGAAGCGTCTCTCTGGAGGGTCTCAACGTGGCCGTCGTCCAAGAAAAAAAAGAATTACTTTGCCAGGATTTCCTGGCAAAACCCAAGAAATTGCTGATCGACGGAAAATTCGTCGATGCCGAATCAGGCAAGACTTTCGAAACTCGTAATCCAGCCACTGATGAAGTGCTGGCCAAAGTTGCCGAAGGTGGCAAAGCTGATGTAGACAAGGCTGTCAAAGCCGCTCGCAAAGCTTTCGAAGAAGGCAAATGGCGCAAACTGACGGCCACCCACCGCGCCAATATGATGCTCAAGTTGGCCGATTTGATTGAGAAGAACGCTGATGAGTTTGCTCAACTCGAGACTCTAGACAATGGCAAACCGATCAAAGAATCGCGTTATTTCGATATCCCAGCCGTGGTCGAAACCTTCCGCTATTACGCTGGTTGGGCAACCAAATTGGAAGGCGAAACGATCGGCAACAACCCCGATTTCTTTACTTACACCTTGCGTGAACCGATAGGCGTCATCGGCCAGATCATTCCCTGGAATTTCCCCCTCTTGATGGCAGCCTGGAAATTGGGTCCGGCTCTGGCTTGCGGCAATACGTTGATCCTCAAGCCCGCCGAACAAACACCATTGACCGCGCTCCGTCTCGGTGAATTGGTTATGGAAGCCGGCTTCCCTGAAGGTGTCGTCAATATTGTCACCGGATTTGGTGCAGGTTCGGCCGGCGAAGCACTCTCCAATCATATGGACGTGGACAAAATTGCCTTCACTGGCGAAGACAAGACCGGTCGCGAGATCGTCAAAGCTTCAGCCGGCAATTTGAAGCGCGTTTCTCTGGAATTGGGCGGCAAAGCGCCTAACATCGTTTTCGCTGATGCCGACATCGACGCTGCCGTCAAAGGCGCGATCATGGGCATCTTCTTCAATCAGGGTCAAGTTTGCTGCGCAGGCTCCAGACTGTTCCTCGAGAAAGGCATTCACGACGAATTCATGAGCAAGTTGACCGATCGCGTCAACAAGATGAAGCAAGGACCTGGCATTGAAGAGACCACCCAAATTGGTCCTCAGGTCTCCAAAGAGCAGCAAGAGCGCGTCCTTGGCTATATCGATATCGCCAAAAAAGAAGGCGCCAACGTGGCTTGCGGCGGCGACGCTCCAGCCGGCGAATTGGAAAAAGGCTACTTCGTCAAGCCGACCATCTTCACCAAAGTGCACAACGATATGAGAATCGCTCAGGAAGAAGTCTTCGGACCAGTTCTGGCAGTGATTCCTTTCGAAGGCGTCGACAACGTTGCCGAACAAGCCAACAAGACAACCTTCGGTTTGTCGGGCGCAGTTTGGACCAGTGATGTGAAGAAGGCTCATAAGCTCGCTTCGCGCATCAAGGCCGGCACGATCTGGGTCAACACATTCAATATGTTGGATGTATCGGTGCCTTTCGGTGGCTACAAGATGAGCGGTTACGGGCGCGAACTGGGCAAGCACTCGATTGATTTGTACACAAACATCAAATCAGTTTGGGTGAATTTGCAGGACTAATCCTCCTCATCGAGCAAATATGAAAGTCACGTCGGGTCGAGAGATCCGGCGTTTCTTTTGCGGTGATGGTTCGTTTGCGCCGATAGCCTAGCCGGGGCTGCGTTTTAATCTCAGGGAACGAAAACTCAGCAGTTTCGACTGATTCAACGGTGACTTAGCCCTTACTATGGTGAATTTCAATGGTAAAGCAAAACCTGGGCGAGCTCGTCAGTGGTAATGGCAAAATCGATCAGCCGGATGCAACTAGCACGCCGGGTGCTGATAGCAAGCAGGGCGCTGATGGTCAGCAGAACTTCGCTCATGATCAGCGATCGGTGTTAAGTGCAGAGAAATTCGACGCCGTGCTTTTTGACATGGATGGTGTTGTCACGCGCACCGCGGCTGTCCACTTCGCGGCCTGGAAGAAGACATTCGATGCCTTTCTGGCAAGGCGAGGTGGCGACAAGAGTCAGCCCTTCAGCCAAAAAGATTATCTGGATTACGTTGACGGAAAGCCACGTGAAGATGGGGTCAAAAGCTTTTTGGAATCGCGCGGGATCAAATTGCCAGAAACTTCAGCGAGCGAAAATCCTGACGAGGAAAGCGTTGATTCACTCGCCCGCGCTAAAGATCATGAATTCTTGCGCTTGATTCACACTAATGGCGTTGAGCCTTACGAGACGACAGTGGCTCTGATCCGCTCAGTCAGGCACGCCGGAATCAAAACTGCCTTAGTCACCGCCAGCAAAAATGGTGCAGAGATTCTCAAAGTGACGAACCTCGCACATCTTTTCGATGCCACTGTTGATGGTGTCGACGCAAAACAGCTGAACCTGCAAGGTAAGCCGGCACCGGATGCATTCCTGGAGGCCGCGCGCAGATTGTCGGTTTCGCCCGACAAAGCTGTTGTTGTGGAAGATGCTGAGGCCGGAGTTGCGTCCGGTCACAACGGGCATTTTGCCCTAGTCATAGGCGTCGCGCGCCAGGACAATCGGCAATCGCTCATAGAGCATGGTGCAGACGTCGCCGTCACGGACCTTTCCGAAATCACTGTCGACGGGAGCCCGGAAGAGCATTCTCGCGGGATGGCGCTGGCTGAAATGGATGTCACTGAAGCAAATTGGGTCGTGTCTTACGACCAGTTTATTGCCGATCAAGAAGGTCGCCGCGAATCTCTCTGCGCACTGGGCAACGGTAAATTCTGCACACGCGGCGCCGGATCCGAAGCGCAAGCAGATGGTGTGCACTACCCGGGCACTTACGTCGCCGGAGGTTACAACTCAGTCTGGTTGCAATTCGGCGACGAACGATTCGATAGCGAAGAGTTGGTCAATATGCCGAATTGGCTATGTTTGAACTTTCGAATCAATGACGGTGAGTGGTTTGATTTGAGCCGTGTCGAAATTCTGAATTTTTCGCAGCGTCTGAATTTGCGTGAAGGCATTTTGTATCGTGATATCGATTTTCGTGATTCGGCAGGTCGAGAGTCGAAGTTGAGAGAACGTCGTTTTGTGCACATGCGCTATTCGCATCTGGCGGGCCTCGAGGCAGTTTTAACCGCGGTCAATTGGTCGGGTTCGGTGACGATCCGAACAGCATTGGACGGGCGCGTCGTTAATGCCGGTGACCCCGTCGATCCGACATATCAGGAACAGAAACATCTCAAGCCTTTGGAGCGGTCTGCGCAAGATGACAGGCTGATGTTGAAAATGCGCACGACTGACTCTGCTCTGGTCGTGGCCGAAGCCGCACGCACAGTGATTCTGATGGGTGGCAATGTGATTCAGCCGGAGCGAGCGAACATAGTCGAAGAAGAATATGTCGCTCAAGATATAGTTGTGACGCTCGGGCCGTCTGAGGGTTTTTGTGTGCAAAAAGTAGTTTCTCTTTATACGTCTCGCGATCGTGGCATTTACGAACCGGCTGAAGCCGCTATCGAGGCGGTGACAGATGCGCATCCGCTCGATCAGTTGATTGAATGTCATCTTAATGCCTGGCGCAGTCTGTGGCGTGCATTCGATTTGTTCGTCGAAACTACCGAAGAATATTCAAAACTGATTCCATCTCTTTTACTTCACCTGAACAGCTTCCACACACTGCAGACTGCTTCACCTCACACCGTCGATCTCGACACCAGCGTGCCGGCCCGGGGGTGGACTGGAGAAGGTTATCAGGGGCATGTGTTCTGGGATGATTTGTTTGTCTTTCCGTTTATCAATTTGCGCATGCCCAACATCAGTGCAGCATTGCTCAAATATCGTTATCGAAGACTGCCGGAAGCGCGCAAGATCGCCCTATCGTTAGGTGCCAGTGGTGCATGCTTTCCCTGGCAGAGTGCCAGCAACGGCAAGGAACGCACGCCCAATTACTGGTGGATGGTCGACAAAAAGAAGTGGATTCGCGATTACACACATCTCGAGATTCATGTCAACGGCGCGATCGCTTTTAACGTCTGGCAATATTTTCAGGTGACCATGGACGAGAGTTTCATGTATTCGTACGGAGCTGAAATCCTTTTGGAAATCGCCCGCTTTTTCGCTTCCTTTTCCAAATACAACTCCGAGCGTCAGCGCTATGAAATCCACGGCGTCATCGGTCCTGATGAATTTCATAACGGCTATCCCGGGTTCAAAGAGCCTGGGGTGAACAATAATGCGTATACAAATATCATGGCTACGTGGACTCTGACGCGCGCTCTCGAGCTTCTGGACAAATTGCCTCAAGATCAGCGTGACCACATTTGTGCACGGCTCAATCTGGGCGATATGGAAATAGCGGAATGGGATCAGATCAGTCGGAAGATGTTCGTACCGATCATGGAAAATGGTGTCATTGCGCAATTCGAAGGCTATGAAGAGCTGCCCGAGTTTCCCTGGAAGAAAGATGGCAGAATCGACCCGGCAGGGCTGCAGCAGGCACTCTTCGATAACGATGGTTATCTCAATCAGTACAAAATCTCGAAGCAGGCAGACGTTTTGATGCTCAATTATGTTTTTTCACCGGCCGAGTTGCAGCAATTGCTCGAGCGCCTGGGCTATCCCTTCGAAGCCATATCAATCGCCAAGAGTTGCCAATTCTACATACCGCGCACCGCCAACCAGTCCACCCTCAGCCGCGTTGCACACACCTGGGCGTTATGCCGTGTCGATCGTTTGTTAGCGGCAAAGCTGATTCCTCTTTGCTCGTTGAAGAGCGCAAACGAGGCAGCAGTGAAAGCAGATTTAGCGACTCCCGGGCAAGTAAAATCGCCAGGGGAGCAAAAACCTGAAAACAATTCTGCAAAAGCTCAAGCTACCGGGGAAGGATTGCCAGCCCAAGCACTGCCTGAAGATGCCGATCAACCCTGGAACGCCGACGAAGTGTCAGAGCAAATCTTTTATGAGGCTCTGGGCAGCGATTACTTCGACGTTGCTGCTCGCGGCACCGCCCGCACAGGCATTCATATGGGAGCCATGGCTGGCACAGTCGATATCGTGCAGCGCTGTTTCACTGGCATCGTCATGCGTGACGATGTTCTGTGGATCGATCCTGTCGTGCCGAAACCACTTCTTAGACTCTCTTTCAAAATAAAGTATCGCGGCCAGTCGCTGAGTTTCGACATCGATCCGGAAAAAGTCAAAGTTGCGGCCTGGCACTCCAGTGCTAAGCCAATCAACATCGGCTACAACGACCAAGTCTATGTGCTCAATGCGGGTGAGACCAAAGTTCTTAATCTAAATCGTCCCAGCTCGACCGAGCATGCCTAGACGCACTTTTGCTGCCGTTAGCAGGAACCTGTCCCCTGTTATTGCGTCTGGGATTAGGCAATTCTCAGAGGTGTCAGGTGGATTTAATCGCGCTGGAGCTGAAAAAATTAGCTGGAAGCAGTTGGGCTATCGGCTTCGCGCTTGTCGTGTTTCTTGTCTGGGCCTCTACCCTGAATGACCATGAGTTCAGCGTTCATTCGTTTATCAACGACATGACAACGATGTTCACTTTCATGATGGTCTTTATTTTGCAAAGGGCTCAGAACCGCGACACGAAAGCGATTCACGTGAAGTTGGACGAGCTGATTGCGGCCATCGAAGGTGCCAGTAATCGCGTCATCAAAGCTGAAGAGGCGCCCGATCATGTGCTCGAGGAGATTCACATCGCTTCCAAAAATTTGGCTAAAGCAGTTTTAGATGAGTCTTTGCACCACGGCAGCCTGTCAATCGAAAGTCACATTCCTCCGTCGCCCGAGCTTATGACGGCGGTCGTCGAAGAAAAGTAACGATTCTCGTTTCGTGCCCGCCGGAGGCTGCTCCCAGGGTGCGGGGGGCGATATCGCCCGGCCTTGATGTCAAGCGTTGTCGGCTTCAATGTGTCACTCTCGCTTCTGATGCGCTAAGCTATTTCGACGCGGTTTTTGCTGCCCACGGGCAGGGGCAGATTATGGATATTGCCGCAAAAGGAGTGGTAGATGACAAGGTTCGATCGTCAGTGGGCTGTTTTGATGTCGGCGGGTTTACTATCGTCAGCACTGGCTCTAGCAATATCAGTCGATTTCAGCCTGTGCAGCCAGGCCCAAGCCGGTCCCCCGATGTCTATGTTCGAGCAGGGGTGCGACCAGATGATGCGCAAGAGTTTTCGGGAGGCAATCGCCACTTTCACCGAGGCCCTGGCTAACAGCCCCAAAGACGTGAATTGCTTGTTCCGCCGCGGTCAATGCTTTTACATCGTTGGGGATGTGCCTCTGGCGATCGGTGATTTTAACCGGGCGATCGAGGTCAAAGACGACAACTATCAAGTCTATCTCTGGCGCGGTAGCGCTTTTGCCAAGCAAGGCGATGATTCCAAGGCAATCGATGATTACGAGCGCGCTTTGCGTTTGAATGCCGGACTGATAGAAGCCTACAATTCCCAAAAGATGGGTGACAGTTTGAATCCGACGATTCCTACACCATCCAAATCGAAAGCCGACAGCGTCAGTCTGGGCAGCAATGAGAACGCCGTCAAAGACTACGGCGAAGCCGTGAGGAGAGCGACCGATGCTCAAACCGGATACTTCTATCCTGGTGCCGTATATGGTGGCGTTGTCGTAACCTCTTCGCAAGCTGGAGAGAGGAAAGTCCTATACCAGCCTTTCAAAGACAATAATGAATACGGGCATACGCACAATAAAGAATATTTGACTCTGAAAAATCCGAAGAAAGATGCCGACGATCGCACAGCCGTGATCGATGCCTATCCGGAAACTCCAGTGGCTTTTTTCGAGCGTGCGCGCGACTTCCAGATGATGGGCGAC
>CAJCHQ010001022.1 GCA_903970295.1 Bryobacterales bacterium | reverse complement strand
CATTGCACACTCCGGCTGTCTTTAGATTATGCGGCATTGGGCGCAAGTCTGGCACTGATCAAAGGCTGTTATTTGATCGTTATTTCCATCCACGACACTCTGCGCAGTCATTCCCTCACGCGCATGTGCGGCTAATTATCTGAAAAAGCTAAGAAGTACCTTGAGCAGTATCGCATACCAACTACCCAATATGGCTATTCTGCCTTGGTTTGAGCAATTTTTAGCATTGCGGCTTTCGCAGGGCACCATGTGCGATGGTACTTAGATTGTTGTATGCAGCCTCTTGTAGTCGGCATCCAGAAATAAAATTGCCGATTGAGGCACCATATGTAGTGGCGCAATTTTTTCGAAGGGTGAGAGAGCCCTAACGCAGTACAATTAACGTTGTTTCTCTTGGCTACCCCGGCTACATTTAATCGTGCGATTTCGCCTGTCAAATATAGCCCAGATTTTTCTGGGCACCCGCTGGCGGCAAAATGCGCAGTCGTCGCATTGGTTCGTCACCGATGCTGCGACTACTGAGATTGAAGCGCTCGACCAATTGATGTTGCAAGCGGCGAATGTAAGCACGTCTGGGACTTAGTTCTAATGGCTCCAATCGGTCCATTACTCGGGCAATTGCCTGGCGAGCCTCTTCGAGTGCCACCTCTGTTTCGTCTACATCGCCTTCGATATCGGAAGCTCCGATTTCGGCGTCAAGATGCAACGCTTCACGCAATGCTTTTTGCAGCTGCGGCATATTGTTGCTTTTGACCACATAAACCGGCACTTGCCTGGCTTCGGCTAGCGAGAAAATCTTAGCGCCGGCGCGAGCATAGCTGCGCAGAGCCAAAATCGCATCGGCTTCATCGATCGATTTCACCACTTCCACAGGTAACTGCAGCGTTTTCACTACGCGTTCGAGAAGCCCTTTGCTGACTGCATAGGGGTAAATTTTCAAATGCGTTTCTTGAGGATTACCCCAATCGGTGGCGAATGGTGTCAGCCCCTCAGCCGAGGTACTAGCCGCAGCTTCCGGAGTATGGAGAACCGAGAATTGACCGGTCGCATCATCGCGACGGCGAATTTCGGGGTGGATTTTCCAGCCTTTAAGCAGTTGATCGACGGCTTCGCCGACGTCACGATGCACTGCCAATGTTTGTCGATCGAGAATTTCTACGCAGATTTCGAAAGTCGGCTGAGAAGCTCTCTCCAGCACGGTTTTCTGGGTGCCGCGACGACGCGCCTCGTCATCGCCTAACGTGACGGTTTGAATGCCACCAATCAAATCTACCAGTGTCGGGTTTTTGAGCAAATTGTCGAGACCGTTACCGTGAGCGGTGCCGATCAAGCTGACGCCGCGCTCGGCAATTGTGCGGGCGGCAGCCGATTCTTGCTCCGTGCCGATTTCATCGATGATGATTACTTCTGGTGTGTGGTTTTCGACCGCTTCGATCATCACCGCATGCTGCGCATCTGGATGTGACACCTGCATCCGCCTGGCGCGACCGATGGCCGGGTGCGGTACATCGCCATCGCCGGCGATTTCATTGGAAGTGTCGATGACGATCACTCGTTTCATCATTTCGTCAGCCAAGACTCTGGCCATTTCGCGCAATTTTGTGGTTTTGCCAACTCCGGGTGGCCCGAGAAAGAGAATCGATTTGCCCGATTCAACCAGGTCGCGAATGATAGCGATTGTGCCTGAAATAGCCCGACCAACTCGGCAGGTGAGACCGATGATTTTGCCTGAGCGATTGCGGATAGCAGAAATACGGTGCAGCGTGCGTTCGATTCCGGCGCGGTTATCACCCGAGAATTGACCGACCTTTTCAATTGCGTTCTGGAGGTCTTGGTCTGTCAGGGGCTGATCCGACAAATATAGGGCGCGCTTGTCGAGATAGCGGGCTTCGGGACGACGCCCCAGGTCTAGAACGACTTCATAGAGCCCGTTAGTTTCTTTCTCCAGCGTGCTGGCAATATTGTTCGGCAAAATGGCCAAGAAAGAGGACAGGTCGTCAGCAGGAGGAATTATTTCCATTCGAAATCTCCGTGGCACTAATTGAATTGGCATGGACGCAACGATTTGCGCCCTCGTCTACAATGCGAATCTGTTTTACCGGTATTTGGTGCAGCACATCCTTTGTCAGTCGTTGCCCCGGCACGCATATCGGCACACCGGGTGGGCAGGGAGCAATACATTCAGCGGCGATCGCGTCAGTGGCATTTTCGATTGGCACCAAGAGCGATGGCGCCAGACTGGCTGCGCGCGGGGTCATCACTTGATCTATTTCGAACCTGTATGAGCTGCACTGGCTTGATTGCGCAAGCTTGTCGTCATGGTCGAGACCGGCGCTTTGATCGACTAAGTTGCGCAAGGACTGCAGCAGGATTTTTCCGTGGATTGTACGGCTTCCCAGGCCAAGCAACAACAGCACGCCGCTGCCAATTATAGCCTCGGCAAAAATTCCACATTCGCTCAGATATTGATTGAGTCGCTGCGGTGACATCTGATCCGATGCCACAAGCAAATGCAAGTGGTCGGTACCGTATTCGGTGCTGAATGTGCTCAAGCCCTCTATCCGACTTAAATCAGAATCAAGGCGCAGAGCTAAATCTTGCAAGTCGGCTAAAGCCTTTCTGCCGCTGTCTCCGGAAATTTCATCGATCGCCCTTTCGATAGAGGCGAGTAAGACATAGCTGGGGCTGGTCGTTTGCACAAGGCGCAAGCATGCCCGAAAGTGATCTTCGGTGATGAGCGAGCCTTTCCCGATATGAACAACCCCTGTTTGCGTCAAAGCTGAAAGCGTTTTATGCAAAGAATGGACGACGATATCCGCACCGCCTGCGACTGCTGAGGGAGGCATGCCTGAGCCGGGAATGAAGTGGGCGCCATGGGCTTCGTCGACAATTAATGGCACGCCGCGCTCGTGACAGAGGGCGGAGATCGCGGGGATGTCGCTGAGGGCACCGCCGTATGTGGGTGAGACTGCCACAACACCAGCCAGGTCGGTGCCGGCATGTGCTAGCGATTCGGCCATTGTTTTTACATTGACCGACGACCAGGTTTGCCACTTCTCGTCCCAAATCGGCTCGTACCAGATTGGAGTCAGTCCGCTCAGAACCAAACCATTGACGACTGACCGGTGGGCATTTCTTGGCACTAGGACAAAACTTCCGCGAGCAGCCAGACTGAGCATTGCCGCCACGATTCCGGCCGAGGCGCCATTGACTGAAATAAGGCTGGATGCCGCTTGCCACAGCTCGGCTGCGCGTCGCTCAAGATTTTTTAGGACGCCGGCAGGGTCAGATAAGTCGTCTAAACCCGGGAGTTCGGTCAGGTCCGACTGGAGGACATTCCGTAGCTGATAGGCATTTTCGCTCTGGGTGATATTTGTAGATTTTTCACCCGACTCGACAATGTCCGCAGAGAATCTGCCTTTGTGTCCAGGTGTATGAAAAGAGACGACTTCCTGGGCAACATGCTCTTCGATGGCTGACTGCAGGCTTTTCATTTCGCCGCCGGCAAGGCCAGCGTTTCGATCAAACAATTGTGTCGAATGCCTTGATGAGGGCTTTTCGGGTTTTCGAAGGGTTTGGAACTGCGTCAAAGACTTTATTCAGCTCTAGACTGCTCTTACCTTTCTGTCCTGCCAGAAGCAATTTCTGCTATGTCATCGATCCTGACGAGGCCTAGTATAACATGGCTTAATTTCGTCAAAGAGTCCATGGCTGGGCTGTTTGTGTGCCTTTTGCATATTCGTGCGGAGGGAGTATGCAGCCATTTTGTATCGCTTTTTGTCTATGCAAATGGTGTTGTCGAGAATTTTTATTCGCGGTTGTGAAGAGCACGTGCGAAAATGCCCATCGTGGAAGGATTCTGGCGAGCCCTGAATGATACTGAATATGGTGTGAAAGCGTTATGATTGAGGGCACTGATTCTTTAAGAGATTGGCAAGTGGTTGGGCAACTGCTTATGTCCAAATATAGTCGGGCCGTGGTGTTGGCCCTGATTCTGCTGTCAGGGTTAAGTGCCTCCGGGGCAGAGCGTGTCAAAAGCGGCTGGATTCTTCATCAGCACACAGGGCCCCTCGGCGATCAGGTGGTCTATTTATCGCCACTAGGAGTGAAGGTGGTCGCGTCGAAAAGCGGATTGTCGGTTATGTCGCAACCGCCCTTCAATCAAGTGACTGTTTACAACTTGAAAACGGGGAAAATTTTTCGGGTCGATGCCCAAGCTTTCACGCAACCGATCGAGCGTAGTTACACGTCTGTCAATGGCTTCGCTTTGAAATTCGTTCCGCTCGTCAAAGGAGAAGCCAAACAAACGGCATTCCCAGGCGTGCACAGCCTCGTTTACAAATCGCCACCAGCGTTCAGTGTCGCCCAAAAAATCAGATTTAAGGCGAAAGAATTTCCCAGTCGCAATCCGCAGAGTGCCGAATGCACCGTCACCAATGACTTGAATAGTAATAGCGCCATCAACAAAGTGCTGTACACCTGGCATTGTTTGCCGCCGTTAGCTGGAATACCTCTGGATTTTAGATATCGCGATATGGACAATGACCTGCACGAATATTTGACGACTGAGCGTTGTGAGCATGCTGACATCAAAGCCGCTGACTTCATTCTGCCGGGTACCTTGAAAATGGCAACCAGTGCGCAGGACGTTTATATGGGTAAGGCTTACGATAACGAAGCCGTGCAGATGATGTTCGGTGGTGAGGGTCTTAAGTAGACGCTTTCCGTGCACTGCCTATGGTGCGCGATCATCACTGGCCGGCAGGCGTCCATAAAGCTCGGTCATTAACCGTAACCGATCGCTCCATGAGCCGTCTAGGTCGCTTTTGCGAAAGCGCCATTGCCAGTTTCCGTCTTTGGTTCCCGGCACGTTCATGCGGGCGCTAGAGGGTAGTCCGAGTACATCTTGTAACGGAAAGATGGCCATCTTCGCCACCGAAGCCATACAGGCACGGATGAAATCCCAATTGATCTCACGGCCATCGGAGTGGAGATAGGTTTGGGCGAAAAGGCGCTCTTTTTCTAATGTCTGGCGATCCTGCGTGTAGCCGGCGCTTTCTGTGGCGTTGAACCAGCCAAGTGTGGTGTCATTGTCGTGCGTGCCTGAGTAGGCGGCCGAATTGGCCACGAAATTGTGAGGCAAATGAGGGCTCTGGCTATCATCTCCGAAAGCGAACTGCAGCACTTTCATGCCCGGTAACCGGAAGTCGTCGCGCAATTTCTCCACATCAGGTGTGATTATGCCCAGGTCTTCAGCCATGATTGGCAAATCCATGCCGAATTCTTCCTGAAACTTGGCGAAGAGCTTCCGCCCGGGAACTCGCACCCATCTGCCATTGATCGCGGTTGTGTGATCGGCGGGTACTTCCCAACAAGCGGCGAAACCGCGGAAGTGATCGA
>CAJCHQ010001021.1 GCA_903970295.1 Bryobacterales bacterium | reverse complement strand
TGATGCCAGAGAGCTTTCGATGTCCAGGTTGGATAATGAGTTGCAGCAACATTCTGCAGATGGGGCGATCGGAGTTGACGTAGATTTTCAGATAGAGCCGATTGAATATGACTCGAATAATTCGAGGCGCATCGATCTCCTTTTGCACTACACGGCACTGGGAACAGCCATCCAGCATGACGCTCAGGTCGCTGCTCCCACACCGTTGATGTATATGGACCTGTCTAAAGGTAGAAATTCGGGAACCTTGATCGCGCTTGAAGAGTACGCACCGGCAGAGTAAGAGGAGAATGCATGTCTACAGATTTACCAGATGACGCTCGCAAGCGCTTGCGCGAAATGCGTGGCACCGGGGGCAAGCGAAGACTTTTTACCAGTGATCTTTCTGTCAACGAATTTCTATTGGTAAAAGAGTCTGGTTTTGAACCTGCCGGGCTTGTTATGGGCACCTCGATTTATCATGTTGGATTTCAGTTCGCCGGATGGACGAAAAATCAAGAAATGGATGTGCTGACTCAAGCTCTCTACCACGCGCGTGAGCTCGCTATGTCTCGCATGGAAGAAGAAGCTGCCGAACTTGGCGCGGACGGAATAGTCGGAGTTCGTTTAACTGCTAAACGCATGCCCTGGGCCTCCGACCTGGCAGAGTTTGTAGCAATCGGTACTGCAGTGTATCGCGCCGATGGTACGGGCGATCAGTGGAAGATTGGCGGTAAGCCGTTTACGAGCGATCTCTCCGGACAGGATTTCTGGACGCTGCTAAAGAGCGGCTACCGTCCGGTAGGAATGGTGATGGGGAACTGTGTTTATCACATCGCCATGCAAGGCATCGGGCAAATGTTCAGCAATATTGGCAAGAACGTCGAGATGGTGAATTTCACTCAAGGTTTGTACGACGCACGCGAGCTAGCCATGGAGCGGATGCAGGCTGAAGCAGAGGAAGTAAAAGCCGAAGGGATAGTCGGTGTAGACATTCGCGAAGGAAGTTACGGCTGGTCACCGAGTGTTATTGAATTTTTCGTCGTCGGTACTGGAATCGTGCCTGTGAGAGCTGATCACCATATTCCTACTCCTCAGCTGGTTTTATCACTTGGTGACTAATTCGATGTAACAGCTAATGCAAAACCGTATTTCCGAAAGTTCAAATCAGAAAAACAGGACGCAAGCGCTAGTATCTCTTATGTTCTTCGCGACGCTGTTGTTAAATGCCGCACAGGTCGTGCTCTCAACAGTCGACATCCTTACTCACACATTTGAAGAATCAGCAAATTGCAAGCCAAGTAGCATCGGCATCGATGACTTCTTGCCTGTTGGACAGTCCGAAAAACGTCTAGCAGACCTGAAGAAATGGTGTGTCGGCAAATCTCCAATTGGCTACATATGCGATGGCGAGACTGTCATTGCGTCTCACGGAGAAATGCTTGTCGACGATAGGTCCCTCGGCAAGTTTATTCTTACTCAATATGCTCTGGTTCCCTCGTTGGTTTTCCATGAAAATATGGTGACATCTCACGAGACAGTTCGACCTCAGTATGTTATTGTCGACCTTTATAAAACCGATCTCCAGACCTTTTTGAAGCAGAGGGACTATTACCCGAAAGATTACTTGCCGTTTAAAGATTTTGGCAACGGCGTATTTGTCTGCAGGCGACCTGGCGAAAAATGAATCTGGTATTTTTTTCTATCTCACTCAGCGTCACTTTCTTGAGCGGTTGGCTCCTTCTCTTGCCGCTTCAATCGATAGGTGAGAAGCAGAATTTATTCTGGTTCAAATTTTTCGCAGGTTTGCCATTGGGTATTTGCGTCA
>CAJCHQ010001020.1 GCA_903970295.1 Bryobacterales bacterium | reverse complement strand
TGGAGTTCAGACGTGTGCTCTTCCGATCTCTGTTTTGCTAAAAGCATCAGGTGCTTGAGATGTGACTCCAATAACGCCGTCTGCTCCTTTCTGTAGCAAGCTATGAGTGGCGGAGAATCCATCGAATTCGCCGTCAGGCTTCTGTGAACCGAGTTGAGTATTCGCGTTCATGAACTGGATAGTAAATGTTTCTGGTCCTTCATTACCGGCTGCGTGAATCACATTGATGCCTTTGTCCTGAAGTCTTTTAATTGCTCCGTTGGATCTCAGAATCTCATTCAATCCGCCTTTCAGCCCCTGATCGTCTGTCGCTTCTGCCTTTTCGCGAACCTTGTCGAGAAGCTTATCTTTATTTTCGGCCAGGTTTTCTGGCGTGAGCGGTAAACCAAAAAATTCACCCGCTTGTTTGACTGTCAAATCTTGATGGATTTTCGCATCTGCGGGACCGAGGCTTATGTTGATCGCATCCCCTTTGCCCAATGGTAATTCGCCAGAATTGACTTTCTTTTCGATAGCCTCGAGCTTGTCTCCAAAAGAGGCATTCGAGCTGCCGGTCTCCAAGCGAAACACATTGAAGCCATTAGCTTCATTCGACTTGGCGATAATTTCGCCGTGACTTGCGAGCGGCAGCCCGCTTACCTTTTCAGTGGGGCCGTTGAAAGAATCAAGAACAGCTACCGTTGGTTTGCTGGGGTCCAAACTGGCGGGTCTGCCCACTATCGAAAAAGGTGGCTCAGCTCCAGCGGTTTGCGGTTGTGGCGGGCTGGCTTTCTGGTGCTGTTCAGTTTTGCCATGTGTTTTCGCTCGTTCGGCCGTGGGGTCGGGTGCTTGTTCAGCTGGGTGTTTAGCATCAAACTGTTGTCTTCCGGTCTTGATAGATCTTGTTTCCTGTCCAGCTGAAGCGACCTTGAATGGATCGTCGAATTCCAGCGCAGCGGGCGAATTGTGGGGATTTTGTCCTTTTACTTGCCCTTCAGCAATTGGTCTTTTTGGTCCAGTCCCCTGCGCGCTACGTCGATGCTCAACCACTTCTGCTTGCATTGTTGCAGTGGCAAGTTGCTCGACATTTGAGCTTTGGCTCTTATCACCATGATGGTTTCTTTCGGTTGTTTGCTCAGGCGCTGACATTGTAGAACCGTGGCGGTGGTGATTTGCTTGACCTGAGGATTAGTAAAAAGATGCTGCTATTAGAAAACGCCAAGACCACCCAGGCCGCCAAAATACTGAACCAGTGAGCCCATTCAGACCTATGTTCATGGATCTCGTCGTAACACTCGCAGACGGTCTGAGTAACTTGTCGCTTTGATCGCTCTAAAGTTGAACCGAACTCGAATTGGTTTTCACCGAGCATTTCGCTTCACTATTTGAAGCTTGATTATGTCGAACCAAAGACCTGCTCACTAAGTTTGATTGGGCTGCGCGTGCAAAGGTTTCGTGAGCCACCAGGAACGAAAGGGAAGCGGCGATGGCAATGCAACAGAAAACATTTAGGTAGTAAGTCGTTCTAGCAACCGTGTCGATTACTTGCGCTTTGCTTGGCATATTAGTCTCAGCCTCTTAGTAAAGTTGGAAATCCGGAAGCGACATTTTTTGCTCGCTGTCGGCGAGTGTATAGAAATCTCATTACCAAACTATTACCGGGGCGCTTAGTAACTTGAGTGCTCGTTCACAGACAACTTTGTACGTGCGCCAGGCTTCATCGGCCTACGGATTACCCGTCCACCGATCCGCTAGTCATGTCCATGATCGGGCTCTGGCTGTCGAAGGACGGCAAGACGTTCCGCATCTGGAATCGGCATGACCCGCTCAGGGGTGACTCTGGTTCAGGTGGCGGAGTGTCCGCTGTCTTCCCTGTGCAAGAATGGGAGGTCGGTCGCCAGGTTCTCTCGCTGAACGATGGCCAGAGACGCCACTGGGTGGGTGGGTTAGCGGGACCTGCAGATCAGGGTACAGGTCTGCTTATCAGTTACCGCAACCGCGTCTTCTGGGTGGGCGGCACCAGCGCGGACGGTCCGATTTATGCCGGAATGACCGCGAGGTTGAACGCGGCTCTCGGTAAGAGAGGCGGCTTCTACTTGCCGTATGTAATCAAAACAATCGCCGATGAAAACTCGTCGAAACTTGTTACCCCGGTCACCGAGGGAAACAACATTCCGACCAACGGCAAGGGCTATCAGGCCCAAGACCTGAAGCCGGGAATGCTGAACTTCGGAGAGCTGAAAACGCGTCTCGAGGCTCAGCTGAAGAAAAACAAGAGAGCAGCCTAGATTGGCTTGGATTGTGATCTGCAGATTGTGATCTGCAGATTCTGAACAAAGGAATCTGAGCCTAAGCTAGGTGCAGGCCACTTCTCTGCCGAGCAGCGGTCTTTTGCAATCTGAGCTAGCCTGCCAGAAACTATTTAAGAATTCGCTTTTTGTCCATGGGTTATGACGGTTCCTGGCTGGATCATCCCGATATGAGACCGTACCGACTGACCCCGACCGCGTTGTCGCCTACTGTAGGCGCGTTTTTGCTGAAATGAGTCTGTTGCGGGACCTTCACATCTGATTGAGTCTGCGCAAACTGAGTGTTAGAACGAGTCAATCTCTTTTTCTCTCGTTTCACGGAATCAATCAAGTACTAAACAAGCCAGCTCCCCTTTATATGAGCTTTCCACACCTGCATTGCTGGATAATCTTCCATAGGTGCTTTGAAATCGGAACAGCTCGAACAAAGTGCGATTGACGACATACTTTTAGAGAGTTTGTAGTGCCATCTTAGACTCTGCTGAATGAACACAAATCACCGCATGTCGCCTAGTTGCGCGAGATTTCGATTCGAGTGTTCATTCAGGAGAGCCCTCTGGCTCTTCGCCATGCTGCTCTGAGCACCGTGGCTTAAGCGCTTGCGTTCAGCAGGCAGTCAAATTAGAGGAAGGTCAACTCATGCAAGTTCACTCTGACTTAGGACTCATTCACACTGCGGACGGAATCATTCAGTTTTACGAATCGAACTATCCAAGCCAATTCCACTCGGTCTTGTTTTTGGGGATTGGCATGGCAGGCTACTTGGGCTGGTCAGCAGCCCGGTACTTCTGTCTCCCAGCGTACCAGGACCTGTTTTTGAAGGGGTTTTACCCGGTCTTCACGGCGGGGACGATCGTTTTGTCGATATTTTTCGAGGCTCATACCTGGTCAGGGGGGCTACTGGAGTTTTGGCCGATTGCTTTCGCAATGGGGATGTTGCTGCATATTCTCAGTCTCGGACGAAACAACAATGTGCCGCCAAGGTCAACGGGCTTGCCCGAAGACCCGACATTGCCATCTGCGCCTCACGACTTTAAGCGATTCAAGCAGCTTATTCTCGCTGAGGCTCATTTAGCAATGTCCACGGAGGCGCTCCAAGAAGTTTGATGCATGAGAACAGCACCCGACTCCTAAGTCGGGTGCTGTGAAAAATTTGGAGCGCTCTGCTGTTATGCGGCAGGTACTAATTCCGCATAGCAACCGAAGTGAGGCGAATATCTTCGCC
>CAJCHQ010001019.1 GCA_903970295.1 Bryobacterales bacterium | reverse complement strand
GCTGACCGAGCACATGATGCTTACTGGTGTCTCGACCGGTACTGCGATAGTGCTCGGACTGGCAATCGCCATCTTCGTTTTTCATTATCGCTCTTTCAGAGAGCCGGTCATGGCCGTGGTAGGCATTCTGCAGACCATTCCCAGTCTTGCGCTGCTGGTGTTTTTAATGACACTGGTGGGCAAAATTGGAATGGTGCCGGCCTTAATTGCTCTTACGCTTTACGCTCTTTTGCCGATCGTGCGAAACACCTTGATCGGTTTAGAGAGCACAGCGCCAAGTATTCTTGAAGCTGCTGCCGGGCTCGGTATGACGCCTTTGCAGCAGATCACGATGGTGCGATTACCTATCGCGGTCCCTTCTATAGTTGCTGGTATCAGAACGGCTACTGTTGTTGCGGTCGGTATTGCCACGCTAAGCGCATTCATCGGAGCTGGTGGACTAGGAGAATTTATCAACAGAGGATTGGCGCTTTCCAGTACCAGGTTGATTTTATTGGGAGCGGTGCCTTCCGGAATTCTCGCGGTTATTTACGATCTTTCTCTCGCGGCTGCTGAGTGGGGAATAAGGCCGGTTCGTAAAATCGATTCGCCGTTGAGTTTGAAACAGCAGAGATTTCGTCGAAGGGCCGCTGCTGCACTTCCGATTACGCTGTTCGTAACTGGCCTTATCCTGTATGTAATCGAACATCCTGGCGCGCAGGGGCGCCCGCACGTAGCGATTGGCTCAAAGCACTTTACCGAGCAGATCATACTTGCTGAATTGATGGCTCAAACGATTGAACAGGGAGCACACATAACCGTGGAACGCAGGTTCGACCTTGGGGGAACTCTCGTTTGTCATGGTGCGCTGCTGCGTGGAGATATTGACTTCTACCCTGAATACACAGGCACCAGCTTAGCTACGGTGCTAAAGGTTAAACCGATAATCGACCCAAAAATCGCTTTCAATACTATCAATACGGAATACAATCGACTTTATGGTGCGACGTGGTTGTCTCCGTTCGGATTTAACAATTCCTGGGCTATTATCACCGCTAGTGGTGCCAGCCATAAGAACAGTTGGAATAACATCTCCGATTTGCAGTCGCAAGCGAATCGCTTGAGTATTGGTCTTCCGGCTGAATTCGCGGAGCGCGAAGATGGTTTTCCTGGGCTCGAAAAAGTCTACAAGTTGAAGTTTGAAAAGGTCGAGGATATCGACACGAATATTGCGTATAAGGCATTAGCCGAACATCAATTAGATGTTGCTGCCGGTAATTCGACAGACGGTCGTATCGACGCATATAAGTTGAAAATCCTTGCTGACGATAAAAAATACTTTCCAGCCTATCAGGCAGCGCCTGTCGCCCGCATGGACACACTGCGGAAGTATCCGCAGGTCGAAAAGTGCCTGAACAAACTGGGCGGTCAGATCGATGATGCCGCCATGCGGGCTTTAAATTATGAAGTCGATGGCAATCATAAATCGCCGGCTGTAGTCGTTGCGACTTTTCTGAAGCTGCACCCTGAAATAACAAAGATTGATTGATTTGCGGTTCGGCGCTTGTGAAATTTATCGCTAAATGTCATGCTGTATGTCAGCTTCGCGATGGATCTCAAGTTTTGTCCCTTATGGCGTGTCAACAAAAATGTTACAGGTAAGCGTCTAAACTTTCCGGTTGGGAAATGCTCGAAAAGCAAAACTGCAGCCGATTAATGCGATTTTTGTCATTGCGCCAGGATGTACCATATTTGTTGACAGACCATAAGGCCAATAAACCGGATGGGACGAGACTATCAATCACGAAGCCGGGTGCATCAAATCAGATCAAATCTAATCAACTCAACTCAACT
>CAJCHQ010001018.1 GCA_903970295.1 Bryobacterales bacterium | reverse complement strand
CCCGTTTAGCGCCTTGTGCTGACTGGCTCTTGGGGAGCTTCATCTTTAGCCGGCTCCAAACCTTTTGGCATTTCATGGTCGTGTAAACCAGGAAACAGCTTGTGACGGTTGCGGTAGATCACGACGGCGGCGACTGGTGTGCCAACAGCCACTGCAGCAGCTGCGATTAAAATCGCCAGCAAGATCAGGCTCAGCTGAGTCTGTACGGCTTCCAATGGCTTGGCCACAGTGCCTATCGGTCCTTGCAGCTTCTGAATCGGTTCTTTCAAACTTTGAATGTCCTTGCGCATATTGGCGATGTCTTCGCGAACACCGTCAACCTGTCCTGACATCTTGACCAAGCGACCATCTGTTTCCCCCATGTGCTCATCCACGTGATTCATTTGCTTCTGCAAATGAATCATTGGTGGCTGTAATGCGGCAATCGGTCCTTCCAGTTTCATAATCTGTTGCTCGAGCTTCACGGTCATTCCTTCAAGATTTTCGACCGGTCGCAGAAGTTTTTTGATTGGGTGGAAGCCCTTTATAGGTGCGGCTGTAGGTGGCTGCAGGTCGGAGGCTTTCACTTTAACCCCGGGCACCTGATTGACCACTGCTGCGGTTTCTTTAGCGTCATGCTTGTTCTTGCTATCAGATAAGACGCTAGCTCCGCCCAAAGAATCCTTATTTCCGGAATTCGTTTTCTCACCAGTGCTAGTTTGATGTTCGCCGTTCAACTGTTGTGCTGCCTGGATATTGGCGTTTTTAGCCGATTCCTTATCTTGAAGTTCATTGTCATTCAGACCTTTAGCTTGAACGGAGCCGGAAGCCGCTGACAACAGCACGGCAAATGATACTAAAGAGATGACCTGACTTTTCCTTATCGATGCTACACGTGCCATTGATATCTTTCCTCCATTGACCTCGCCCAAGACGCGGGCAATTAGTTTCTGGTTCCCCATGCGTAGCTCGTATGCAGAGGGTATGTAATGATCGGACACTTCGGCACATTGTCTTTTTCTGAGCGTCCCGGGCGCAGGAATCCGCAGTCATTACAGAGGCGCATGAGACTTTGCGCATTGGGAGGAACGAATTATGGGTCCTTTTGGAATAGCAGCAGTGATTGGAGTAGTAGCAATCGGTACCGAAACCGGTCGCAATTACCTGAAGCAAGCGTTGAGATTTGGACTGCGAGCCGGTTTCATGGCTAAGCAAGGGGCAGAAGATTTAGCCGCTAAAGCAAAGGAATATAAAGAAGATTTGATCGCCGACATCGAAAGCGAACGCTCGAAAAAGGGTGAAACAAAAGAAATCAAGAAGATTTCGAAATCGTCAGACGACACCTAAACAAGCACTTCACACACTTCGCCAACACACAAGCGCTTTATACAAACAGCCGCGCAGCAACCGCAGGTTATGGTTATTCACACTCGGCTTCAAGTCACTGTCGGTTTCCAAATTTCTTCCGGCAAGAATGACTCGAGAGCCGAGCGCAGTTCCAGGTCGCCCATTTCGATCGAATCGATATAGCAGCTGGCACCAGCTGTAGTGGCAGCGAGCTGGATTAGAGAAAAATTGTCTTTTATCAGCTCTGACGCTGATTGGCGCAGGCAGACGAATGGTTTCACACGCACCAGCGGATCGCGTTTCATTTCCCGCAACAAATCGAACATGCGCGAATCGTCGAAATCCGTGCCACACACAGTCAGGTCGAAGTAATTTTGCTCGGCGGCGTTGATTGCTCTTTCGACAGTTTCGGCGAAGACCAATTCATGCCGATCTTGCATCAAACGCAAAATGCGCGATGCTCCGGCGGGTAGGTCCGCGACCAGAATTTTGGCACTCTTCTTCTTGCCTGAAGAAATTTGATTGATTGCAGTTTCCACACCCGCTGCCAGGCGAGCAAAGTTAGTCGCGCCCTCTTGGCTCAACTGCACACGCGAAAACAAGATGACCGCAAACATGTCTCCGGTCGGAAGCAAGCTACCGAAGCCGGTCACCGATTTAACTTGATACTTTTTGACGAAATCTTGAGCGGGAATGTTGATGCTGCCTTTGGCGTGCTCAACAAAGAAAGACTGGTACTTCTTTTTTTCCGGTTGCAAAAAAGCGCTCGGCCCGGGGTCAACGATTGAAGCCACATCGATTCCGAGTTGCTTGATCAATTGTGCAATCATCGGCGCCCGCTCGATGATGCCCGCCCCTGAAAGCGGGATGCACCTGTGCCCGGCGGAGAGCTGGCGGCTATTCCACTCACTTTTCATTCCTCTTGTGGCGAGGAGGGTCAAACAATTGGCGTTTTGATTCGGCTCAGGGTCAAAACTTTTGCAGACGCTAGCCTGGAGATCGGGGCTGAGAGCATCATAAGTGACAGTGCGAAAGAATCGAATCAGTGCCATCGGATTGGCGTTACCTTCAACGTCAATGTTGTCCCACAGATAATCGACGACAGACGTCGCCAGAGACTCTGTGCTGTCGCTGTCAGCTCCCATCTGACTGATCACTTGACTAAAAATACTCGTTTGTTTCTGCGTCTCGAATTCGTACATAAGTCATTCGTTAAGGTGCAAGCGTGAAAAACAGATACTTAGAACGATGGTTATCTGTTTCCCAGAATCGGATAGACGCCAACCCCCGGGCCGTTCCACTCGACGGTATTTTCCTTCTTGCAGTTCCGCCCGACAGCAAACAACCACCAGCGACCATCATGTACGACGACTCGGGGCGAGCGCTCGGTCCAGCAAAGCGTGCTCAAGACGTCATCGCTGATTAACAGCCACTGCGGCCCGTCCGCTGCCTCGGCGTATGCCCGCATATCCTCTTGATTGCGAATCAGGGGCACCTGCCTGCCATAATGAAAGATCGCCGAAGGCAGCGAAAAATATGTCACCGCCAAATTCGCTTTGTGAACTTTGGCGTATTCAACGAGCTTATCGATCTGGATTTGATAAGCTCCGTAATAAATCGCAAAAAGAAGTGGAACAAAAATTGCACAAACCGCGAATGCCGCACCGCAGGTAGTGGCAACAGCAGACTCGAACTTGCGGCGGAAAATAAGATACAAACCAGCCGCGCTGGCAGACAACACAATCGCCACGCCGGGAAATTCAAACGGTACGAAAGCACCAACCTTATCGAACAGGCGGCATACGACTATCGGTCCTACCACTACCGCTGCCAGCAAGGAGCCAGCCACGGCGGCTACCGGCAATCCTCGCCTGGATCGAATCAGCAGGTCGAGAAAACAACCGGTAAAAATAGCCAGCGCCGGCGCCAAAGGCACAATGTAAGTTTCCAGCTTCGTTGGTATGGCGCTGAAGAAAACAAAAGTTGCGAGCGCCCAGACACAGACAAAGACGAGCAAGCGGCGCCGCGATGTGAGCACCGTCGAGCGACCACGCCATATTTTGACGAGGAATGGCACGGAGAAACAATCGAGCAACGACCAGGGAAAGAACCCGGCCAGAGCGATTGGAACGTACCACCAGAATTCGCGCACGTGATTCAAAACGCCAACCATACGACCGATGTTTTGACGCAAGAAGAAGGCTGAAGCGAAAGCGCCCTGCGTGTCGATGTGCGCCCAAACGTAGTATGGCAAGTTCAAAACAACCAGACAAAGAAGCCCTGGAATAGGCTTTAATTCCCAAGCCGACTTCAGGATGCGTCGAAAATTCGTGACCGCTAAATAGCAAAGAGTGATCAGGCCAACTAAACACAGAGCGAATGGGCCTTTGGTCAAAATTGCTAGAGCAAGAGCCAGATAAGCAGGGATGAGAATTCCTCTCGTGCGTTTGATCAAAGCAATCGCCAGAGAGAGAAGTGTCGTCGTCAAAAACAACGACAGCGTTTCATCAGTCAGCGACACTCGGCCCACGATTGCAAACAGAGGAGCAGACATAAGAACCACAGCCGAGAGTAGCGCTTGTCGACGAGAAAGCAACTGACGACTGAGAACATACGTCGCAACCACTTCCAGGATCCCGGATAGAGCTGATGGCAGGCGTCCGGCGAATTCATTCAGTCCGAAACATTTGAAGCAGAGAATAATCATCCAGAAGTGGAACGCCGGCTTGTCCAGCCAGGGCTCGTAATTCATCAGCGGGGCGCTGAAGTGGTGCTTTTCCAGCATCTCCCGTGCAGATTCGATGAAGAAGCTATCAGTTGGGTCGAACATGCCGGTCGAGCCGAGAAACGGCAGAAAGGCAAGCAACGCCAGCCCGGAAACAAGAGCTATTACTTGCCCCTCAGAAAGTGCCGACAGAACTTTAGCCGGTCGTTTGGGGACCGACGTGGAATTTGCAAAACCCTCTTTCGTCTCGTTAACCACTAGTTCTGGCTGGAAAACGTCCAGTTTAGCCGACAGTCAAGACTTTTACTGTAAGCGCGCCTAAGGTAGACGCGCAGATGGTGGCTTCAATCAAAAAAGTGCTGACCTGGTGAGAGGGAAGAGTTTAGACTGGTCGGAAGAGTTTAGACTGGTCGGAAGAGTTGGGTCCGCAGGTCGGAAGGTCAGCCTGGCTGCGATGGTTCCTACGCCGCAAACAGGCGATGAAATGCCTGAGCGGGAATGAACATCAAGTTTTGGAAGATTGTCACAACGAAATTACGATTTTGCATGCGCTTCAGCCTGGAACCTTTGCGCGGGCACTGCGCTCTGGCACCACCGGGATTGAGGAATGCTTCGGAACGCAATTGTGATTTGAAATTGTCTCCACTGACCGTGTGACTGTACTTGCTGACGAACTGCCTGTATTCCAAACCCGCTCCCAGACCGACTCCTTTGCGTTTGCCGACAACCTTTTTCAGATCCTCGGGATTATATTCGCGCTTTTTCTCCTGAGTCGAAACCTTGCAGGAATCACCCGGCAAATCGGCATTGAGAATTGCGTTCGACTGTGTGTTTCTGACTGCTGATGGCATGTGTTTCCCTCATTCAAACCGTTTGCTTATGCTTCACTTTAAAACTCAAATGTGACAGTACTGTGAGCATTTAGCTTGTTTTCATTAAAAATGCACCAACGAAATAAACTTTGAGTGAAGCTCGACCAAGGAATTTAAAACGCAGTGGACTAAGATTGGATCCACTTCATTATTCGGTTTATATAGCGATTGTCTATCCTTGACAAGCTTTCCGGCTGATAACAAAACCAGTCGCCTTCAAGCCCGGGCCACATGTTTCCTGTATTCGGCATCTGTTGTCTTCACCATACGACACTCAGAATCCGCCTTCCGTCTGATTTTAGATCGTGAAAGTAGATTTTGGTATACGTAAGAACACCATTTGTCGCAATCGCATCGATATTTGACCAATTTTATTTATCAGGCGCGAATCAGCCTTTGAACTCGAAAGCTGGCAGCCCAACCGCATCAGATAGCGCGATTTTGAAAAGCGCACCAGCGTTCGGCTCATCCTTGAGGGAAGCGCCTTGCGCTGATGAGGTGATGTACAACTCGTTCAAACCGACGCCGCCAAAAGCGCACGAGGTAACGTTCTGCACGCCTGGCACGGTGATTTTCGCAAGCAGCTCGCCGGCCCGAGGATCGATTTTGAGCACGGCTCCGCCTCCCCAGTTAGCAATGTAAACGTTGTCATCGGCATCGATCGTCATACCGTCGAAGTGCCCACCCCAACAGTTCTCTACAGCCATTCGCCGATTCACGATGGTGCCGGCTTTGAGGTCATAATCGAAAACATCAAGTCGGCCAGTGACAGTGTCGATGTAGTACATAAGCTTCGCATCGCGTGTCCAGACTAAACCGTTCGAAATCGTCACGTTACCAAGCTTGTGATGAAGTTTGTGTTCGGTGTCGAGCATCCAGAGACTGCCGGCGCCGGGCACCATTTTCAAGTGCATCGAACCACACCACAAGCGACCAGCCGGGTCGCATTTACCGTCATTCAAGCGGTTTTGCGAATCCTGCTCGACCACAGCTATCGTGGTAATTTTGCCGGCCGAGTCCACGTGAGCGAGGCGATCCTGCAAAGCGACAATATGCCCTCCACCCTTAGCTGACGCGCGTTTAACAACAGTGCTTACGTAGGTGCCAAGTTCAATGAAAGAATCCTGCCCGCTTTGGGGAGCGAAAGTGTGCAGATGAAATTTTTCGATGTCCACCCAATTCAGCACCTGCAGGTCGGGATCCCAGATCGAACCTTCGCCTAAAACCGCTCTCGGTTGCAAAACAGGTTCAGCCACCAGCTGCATATCTATACCTCTGAGTTTCTAGGGTTTTCAGACGAACTGATTTTCTTGGCCAGGTTGGTGTAGAAGAAAGCCAAGGTGCCGAGCGCAAATAGTGTCAAAATGGCCACATGCGGATTTAATGCCTGACCTTTCAAAATCCAGTCCTGATGAATGAATATCGAAAACGGCATCATAAATGCCAGAATCAAAATCATGCCGGCGAGAATCGCCCATGGTGGCAATTCATTTTCGAATTCAGTCATCAAAAGTATTAAAGTCGGAACAAGCAGGAAGAGATCATAGTAATAGCAGTAAAGCGCGGAGACGATGCCAACTGGCAGTACAGCGATGAGACCATAATCAAGCCACTTCGAAGAGTGCGATAAACGTCTGCCAATGAAAAAGACAATCGTTAAAACGACTGCGAGAACGGCAATCGATACGTAATGACAGAGCGTTCGATCTTGCGGAAAAAGCCTGAACAGCTGCCCTCGAAAAGTACAACTGATGTCGGATACCAGAAAATTGTTATTTTCCACGGTGGATTTCATCAGGTCCAGATAGTTGATTACGCCCGCTGGCCCGACGAGAAGAAAACCAAGTACGCTCAGTCCTAACCCGATGCCAACCAGTGCAAGCAAGACTTTGTTTTGCTTGGCTCCGAACAATAGAACCACAAACGGCAATAATTCCTGCGGCTTGAGCACGAGCACACTCAGAGCCAGTGCGGCGAGATACGGTTTGCCCCGTTTCAACGCCAAGATTGCGCAAGAGAATGCCAGAAACATGGGAGTCGATAGCTGGTCGATGCGCAAGGCTTCGAAAGTGCAACCGGAGAAGCATAAACCAGCAATCAACCAGGCGGTAGCCGCGCGATTCAAAGCAAAAGCTTTCTGCAAAACGGCGATTGCGCCACCCAAACATGTAACCAGAAAGATTTTCCAGATTGATGGCGCCATATTCGGTGGCAAAGTAGCTAGCGGCATCAGCCAGGGCAAACCGAAAGGTGGCACGAAAAATGTGACGACACTGCGCGGCGATGGGTAAATGAGCTGCTCCATGCGAGCCAGTTCGGGTATGACGTAGATTTTTGAACCCGCACCAGCAGCCGCCATCTTCGCAGCTGCCATAAATTCCGTCAGGTCACTAACGTCGGCAAAAGCACCACGAGATAGATATGTCAGAGCCAAAATAGTAACAAGACCGAGCGCCGCCAAGAGGAGAGGCAAGAATTGTTTGACAGCATTTGGCTTAGATTCGGATACGGTCATGACCTTTTCACTCATATTCCTGCCAATCTGGGTACTAAAGTTTAACCCACTTAGTGTGATGCATTAGAATCATGAGCACCGGAATCACAATCGTGAACGGAATCGCGGAAAGACATTTTGAACAACTCCAGAGTTAACGGCGTCTATGGTTGATAGCAGACAAAGTCGTTCTATTTTCAGCCTCGGCATCGACTCCATCTACGCCATTCTATTGGCGCTTTGCTTCATAGTCGGTAGCGCAACCATTTTCAAAGACGCCGGCACAAAACAGCTTTTTGCTTACAAAGACAACAAAGGAGAGGTGATTATCCGCTCTTACGT
>CAJCHQ010001017.1 GCA_903970295.1 Bryobacterales bacterium | reverse complement strand
GCGCTCTGTCCCTGCTTTATCTTGAGCCAAACCGCCACTTCCTCACCAAACTTTGGGTCGGGCACACCGAATACTTGCGCTTGTGCAATCGACTCATGCTCATGCAAAACTTCTTCGATCTCGCGAGGGTAAATATTCTCGCCACCTCGAATGATCATGTCTTTTTTGCGGCCGGTGATGTTGATGAATCCATCAGGATTCATTTTTGCCAGATCTCCCGAGTGTAACCACCCGCTTTTGTCGATTGCTTCACTGGTCGCGTCGGCATTATTCCAGTACCCAATCATGACGCCGTGCCCGCGCGTACACAGCTCACCCTGAAGCCCACGCGAGAGGGTACTGCCCGATATCGGATCGACTATCTTGAGTTCGATACCTGGAATGGCGCGACCAACGGTGGTCGCTCGAATCTCCAGACTATCCTCGACTGTAGTACTTGTCACCAGCGGTGATGCCTCAGTCAAACCGTAGAGAATAATTACTTCCTTCATGTTCATGTCTTGCGCAACCCGCCGCATTAGTTGCACTGGGCATGGTGCCCCGGCCATGAAACCTCCGCGCAATGCGGAAAGATCATATTTTGCAAAATCCGGGTGCTCCAATTCAGAGATAAACATGGTTGGCACGCCCGAGAGATGACTGCAGCGCTCGGTTTCAAGAGCTTTCAACACCGGTTCTTCCGCGAAATATGGACTGGGAATAACGATGGCGCCACCAACCGATAGTGTTGCCAGAGCAGAGCTCACCATGCCACCACAATGATAAAAAGGCATGGGAATGCAAAAACGAGATTGCGGCGTTAAACCCATCGCTTTTGCCGCCAGCCAGCCGTTATTAAGGAGGTTATGGTGACTGAGAGTGACACCCTTGGGCGCACCGGTGGTGCCAGAGGTGTATTGAATATTGATTGGGTCATCAATGTCCAATTGTTGCAGGCGCTCGATAAGAATATTTGACGGAGCCAGAGCGCCCATCGCACAAATCTGCTCGAAAGAAAAGACGGATGCGCCCAGCTGATCGCTGGCACCGATCACGACGATGCGCTCCAGCTGCGTGTTTTTTTTCTTCTGTTTATGCGTTGCGGTGAACAATTCTGGCGCCAATCCCTGCAAAATGGTCAGGTAGTTGGTGCCACGATTTTCTGGAATTACCACCAAAAACTTGGTTCCAGACTGGTTTAGAACATATTCCAACTCAGCCGCTTTGTAGCCTGGATTGATATTTACAAAGATAGCGCCGATACAGGCTGCTGCCAGCTTAGCGACAATCCATTCGGTATTATTCGTTGACCAAATACCGATCCGATCACCACAGGCGATACCAGATTCAATCATACCTTTGGCGAACTGCTCAACCCGATCGTTCAATTCAGCGTAAGTTAATCGATGCCCTTGATAGCAGCTAATCAGCGCCAGGGAGTCAGGATTAGCAAAAGCGATATTACGAAAATGGTCACCAATCGTCGCGCCGACTAGCCGCTCAGGACTGGCACCATAATCGTAACTCAGCTGATCTTGAGAGCGTATATTCACCAGATACAGTACCGACGCGGGAACGATTACTTTTCGTCCCTCGAGGCAATTACATGGCTAAGGCTGCTGCGTCATCAGTACCGAGGATGAGCACTCTATCCGTTGACTTCGAGTGCGTTCGCACGATTTTGTCTTGCGACGCCGGCTTCTTATCGAAGTTACGACGCATCTTCACTTCTTGAGCTTGGCGGGTCTGTGCAGGAAAATCGATTTTAGATTTGTTCAAATCGGGATTGGCTCTCGGCGCAGACGCGATAACTGCGATCCGCTCATCGGCCGCCGAACTTGGTAATTGCGTGACCACGGATGTCGTTGTCATGAATAACAACGCGCCTAGGACCACATCTGTTTTACTTAGTGACATATTGGAACCTCTTCTCCAGAGAGGAGTATAGTTGCTGAGAAGGAGATGGTATGAATAATTTGTATCGTTTAAGATTTGGTAGTACAGTTCTACATGTCAAGCGATCGTTTTGCCTGTGACACAAACCCTCCAGCAAAAGTTCCACACCCTTACCATCGACGCTGCCAGAAAAATGAGAAATAGCTCATTTCCGCCCCCAAACACTATCACCCGGATCGGGCTTGCAGCCTTGTGTTCCAGCTTTTTGGGCTACAGTTGTCTAACAACCGTTTTCGCTCAAGCACCGCGCAGCGATGCTATGGCAGTGAGAGAACATATCGGCAAAGGTAACCTCGCGCTAGGCCGCCTACAGTTCGAACAAGCCATTGCTGAATATGAACAAGCGTTGTCAATTGACCCGACCAGTTCAATCGCCCGAGACAACATCGTGCTCACCCACAACAACTGGGGCATCCACTACTTTCGACAGAAAAAGTATGACGATGCCCGCAACGAATGGAATGAGGCGCTCAAGCTCAATCCCAGCGACCGCAACGCCAAACAGAATTTGTTGGTCTTGAAAAACACACTAGCAAAACTGGACCAGGCATCTAGCCCAGCGGCAGGAGTTTCATCACCGGCGTCATCGACAGCCAAGGCATCGGCATCCAGGCCATCAACCCCGGAACAGACTAGCGCGGCTTCGCTGCAACATGCCGCCGACAAAGCCGTTAACGACGTGCTGGCACCCCCTGGCTCTCAGGCTGCGAAGGAGGATGAGGGTCCAGCCGCGGGCGTCGTTTTGTTAACTCCAGGACACCAGAATCAGTCTCTGGGAAAGGCCTCAGCAGTTGATGCCTTCACATTTTCAGACAGCAATGTCACTCCGCCCTCGTCATCTGGGGCGACGCTGCTGCCAAGCCAGATATTGAGCGGTGCGGCTAACCATGCCCCAGCTGCAACTGGCAACTCGTCCGCAAATGCGGTATTGAGCACCGCACCGAATTCGGTGCCGACACCGAGTTCAGTATCGGCATCGAACTCATTACCGGCACCAATCTCAGTGTCAGCACCGAATGTGGTGCAACCAGCAGCGGTCGTCACATTTCCAGCCCAACCAGTCAGCTCCTATACTCCGCCACCACCAATTAACAACCAACCGAGTCCTGCCTCCGGCGCGGGCAGTAATCTAGAGTCGACTTTAGCGGCGCTGGAAATGAAAGTCTATGGGTCGGCAAACAAGAGCACACCAATCCTTCAGCGCCTCGAGCGACTCGAAAAGGACACAAATAGTCATACCAACTCTGGCGGAATCGCCGACCGCATTCAAGCTCTAAGTAAAATTTACGGGCTTTAGAAAGAGTCGCTGCGATGCTGTCAGATTTTTAGCCTGACCCCGCAGACTGCAACCCTTCAGCCGGGACTGGTTGCCGAAAAAGAAGATTAATATACAAAGTAATATTACATCAGCATTTGCAGCCGCAATCAGCCAGAAGAAGCGCACAGAGTAATGCTTTTGGGCTTAATGCAATCTTAATATTTCACTTAACATAACCAGGGATGTTCACTGCGCCCCGACCCCTGACCGACCTCCTCGACTCCCCTTTTTTTAATGTCAGAAAATACTATTGACGCCCTTTTACGCCAAAAAAATCGGACAATCTTGATCAAGTCTTGTCAATTTCTTTCGCACCATGCCCGCAAAACCAAAACTACTTCTGGCCGAGAACACCATCACAGGTACGGTGTTATTAAGCGTAATCTGCTTTTTCTCTGTTGCCGCAGCCATTGCTTGCGTGAAAAACGGAGCCACTATCTCATTGCAAGAAAAACGGGTTCTGGCGCCATTTCCACAAATACATTCGCGGCGAGATCTCCAATCTTTTCCCACTCAATTCGCGTTGTTCTTCGACGACCGCTTTCCTGGTCGCTTGCGAGCGATTGAACTATGGAATCTGCTTGCGTACAAAATATTTCACTCCTCCACTAGCCCAGACTGCGCACTTGGTCAGAACGGCTGGTTGTTCTATGCGATCGAAAAATTACCGGCCGCGCAAATGAATCTCGAACCATTCGCAGCGAACAAATTAGAAGCATGGGCGCGCATGTTGCAGGCTCGTCGCGACGCGATGGCTTCTCATAACATCAAATATCTATTCGTCATAGCGCCGGAGAAAGGCACAATCTACCCAGAATTAATGCCCACCGGCTGGAAAAGGCAGTCAGGTGAAAGTCGTCTCGATCAATTGCAAAAGTATCTGCACGAGCATTCAGATGTCGAATTCGTTGATGCCAAACTAGTTTTATTGACAAATAAACAAAAGGGCGAACTTCTGTATCATCCAAACGATAGCCACTGGAACGAATATGGTGCGTTTCTCGTGACGCAGGCCATATTCAATAGGCTCAGCCATGACTTTCCTGTTATTCACCAATATGCAGATAGCGAATATTCACTTACGCGCGATAAACACCGCGGCGATCTCGCGGAGCTAATCGGTCTCGGCGATCAGCTAACAGACGAACAAAGTGCCAAACTCCAATTTAAACACGAGCCGCCAGCTCATCTAAAAACAAATGCCAATCTGCCGATCATGGATGGCGGCATCGTTGAGGGCGACGCTCGGGGAATCGCCTGGGAAGGGACCGACAGCAAGTTGCCCCGAGCTTTCATCATGCACGATTCATTCATGGATCATATGATGCCATTTCTGTCTCAGCGCTTTCGCTTCAGCGAATATCAACTGATTCGTCAGATGGATCCCAAAGAATTGTTCGCCGAAAAGCCGGACTTGGTAATCGACGAAATCGCTGAGCGACATCTGTACGACCGAGAACCTGAAAACGTGCCCGCATTTGTCAAACCGAACACTGACGCTGATGACACTCTCACGCAAAAAGCGGATGCACTAACCACATTTGGTGGCAAATTCGAACTGCGGGATGTCGGGATTATTCCGACCGATAGCGGTTGGACAGTAAAACTTCTGTGGCGCAGCAAAGACAAAGAAAAACTGGACTATACAGTTGCTGTACATGCTCTCAACGCAGCCCGAGAAGAAGCCGGTAATGAGGATTATCGTCAAGACTGCTTCAAACGTGAAGTCTCGGCCTCTACCGAATGGATCGACACTGTGCCGATCCAGATCAAATCGGGCCTGCATCCGACTCAACTAGGCATCATGGTTTACAGCAAACCATCTGCGATTCTGCCTTGCGCCTCTAAAAACGCCGATTGGCAAATTCGCCTGAGAATTCCCTTGCAAACTGCAATCGACGAGCAACACAAATTTGCCCGCGCTTGTGTCGCTGACAGCCAGCGCAATTCAAGTTTCTGAAGTTTTTGCCTGCTTGGGCTGCGTAACCCGAAGAAAACTAGATATGACAATGCGAAAGTCCATTCTTTCGCGAATAGTTTTGATGATATTCTTCAGCCCGGTAAAACTTTGATGCCGGGGTAATTTCGGTCACGATCGGGCGTTTGAATTTACCTTCTTTTTCCAGCTTCTCTTTGATTTCGTCGGCCTTCAGCTTTTGAGCTTGATCATGATAGAAAATTGCCGACCGATACTGGTCGCCAATATCCGGTCCCTGTCTGTTCAAAGTCGTCGGATCGTGCATTTGGAAGAACAACTCAACTAACTTAGCAAACGACGTTTGGGCCGGATCGAATTCAACTTCACACACTTCGGCGTGACCGGTTCTGCCTGTACACACATCTTTGTAAGTTGGATTCTCAGTGTGTCCACCCGAATAACCGACCGTGGCGTTCAAAACTCCGGGCGCTTTGCGAAATTCATCTTCAACGCCCCAGAAACAGCCTGCAGCAAAGGTCGCTTTTTCCATGATCTCTCCCTCATTGAACCGGTCGCTTAAGCTAAACAGATCATATAAGAATAGCGATGGTCTTGCCCGCGACTGCAAGGCAGCGAGTTCATCTTAACTGTTTATCGTTTAAATCGTTCGATCCGTTCACTCAGCCAGGCTAGCCCAGGTTTAGACTATGCCAGAGCGTGTGCTAACGGTGCCGGCGCGCGGACGTGCTGTCTTTCGGTGGCAGCCACAGACTCAGCTTCGATCGCCCATACGTAGAGGCAAGTGTAGAACGCAGCCCTTATATAGATTGAAAAAGAAGTGATCACAATCGCCACTATGCCCCAGAGCACAACACCGGCCAGTATGACTGGCGGCGCGATCGTGATGTGATGATACATGGCTAGATAGACGATCGAACCAGCCGAGGCGGCGCCAGCCGCATAGACCAGCCACGATACACAGCGGCAAATTCCGTCGACTCCTACTTCACCGACACCAATCGTGAGCAGATTGCCTGAGGCAATGCGGTCAGCACGCTTCATGGCGCCGACGAAAGATGTCCCTTCGATCACAATAGAGGGCAAAATCAAATGCCCGGCCAAAGTCCAGAACATCTCCACGATATTAGCCAGGAAATTCACCCCAATCCCCATCACCCCGGTTCCGCGCTTGTGGCGCAACCACTTAGCGATATTTCGGGCTAGAAACGTCACGACTCCCAGAATGAGAATGGCTGGCAGACTTTCAAAAACGGCGCGACAGGCCAGAGAGAAGCGGCCAGAACCTGGTCCTTCAGTCAGGTGGCTGTATGTCAAAGCGGTTGTGACGCCTTCGAGAAAGCGGTTGGTCAGCCACCACACTGAAACCAGCACGGCTACAACCAGTGAATTCTGTGAAAAAACCGCGTCGCCAACCTGACCGGAAAGTGCCTGGAACCCACTCATGTCGAAAGGACCATTGACATTGGACATGTTCATCATATTGTTGGCATGATTCATAATGTTGCCGGCATGATTGTGCATCAACTGCTGCGGTGCATGGGCCATGTTTCTGGCGACGCCACCGACAACGCTCGAGCCAACACCTGCCGCCCCAGCCATACCGGGTATACCGGGCATGCCGGAGACTGCAGGCAGACTAGCCATTCCTGGTACAGCCGAACTGGCGGCTCCGGAAACCATCTGAGCGATCTGGCCACCATAGTTCTCTTGACCGAAGAGAAAGAGCAAAATGCCGAAGAAGAAATTGGTAAATACTGTCAGGATGGACGGTAACAGGAGTCGCTGGTCCTGCAAGCCCATCTTGATGCTGGCCCATATCATGCGCAATCCGCGACCAAATGAATCAAGCATCGTCTGCTGTCCTCGCTGCCGCCAAATCAGGCGGACGGTTGTAGTAAAAACGGGGGAAAATCCTGATCCCGCGCCCATATTGTATGCAGTTGCCAAGCGAATGTAAAGTCTTTTTTATATCAAGCTTGTCCACCACCGCCCTCAGAGCCATAGAGCCAGAAATTAGAATAGCCGCAATCACCCGGGCACCGACGCCGCGTGCACTATGTTTGCCCTTTCTCGCCCAACCTTTTGAGGAAATCATGTCGGAATCTAACCTGCCCGGGCACGAAAAAGTTCATTTCGAAAGTCCTGACGGCATTCTTTTGACTGCAGACGCCTGGGGAGACCGCTTTCAGCAGCCGGTGATCCTATTGCATGGCGGTGGACAAACACGCCATGCTTGGAAAAATACAGCCCACATTTTAGCAGCCCACAATTTCTACGCCGTGTCTGTCGACCTGCGCGGGCACGGCGAGAGCGGTTGGTCGCCGGACGGAATCTACAAAACAGAATCATTTCTTGCCGACTTGCGGGCTGTGGTAAGCACTTTCTCGATGCCCCCGATTCTAGTGGGGGCCTCTCTGGGCGGCATCCTCTCTTTGCTTATGCAAGGCGAACTCGAAAAGGACATTGTCAAAGCGATAATCCTGGTAGACATCGCTTTCCGCTCGCAAAAATCAGGTGTCACGCGCATTCTCACTTTTATGGAAAAGCATAAAAACGGGTTTGACACAATCGAAGAAGCGGGCGATGCCGTAGCCACTTATTTGCAGCACAGAAGACGACCTAGTGTTTTGAATGGTCTGGACAATAATTTACGCAAGGGTGATGACGGGCGCTTCTACTGGCATTGGGATCCAGCACTTCTCGACGGCTGGCAAATCGACAGAGCCGGCCATGAAGAGAGGATGTTGGCTGCGGCAAAAAGAATTCGCGTGCCACTGCTTCTGGTGCGGGGCGCCAACAGCGACGTTGTCACTGACGAAATCGTCCGGGAGTTTCTGGCGATTGTGCCGCACGCCCAGTATGTCGATGTGCCAGGTGCCAGTCACATGGTCGCCGGTGATTCCAACAGCGTCTTCACCGATGCAGTTTTGAGTTTTTTGAAAAACGACGCCGGCCTTTGATTCGCCATAAGATCCCTTGCTCAAGCAGTGCGGGAGGCTTTTTTGCCGTCTTCCAATTCAAGGTCTTCGGCATCGTACATCGAATCGAGAATCGATTTGTATTTCTCAGTCACGACTTTGCGCTTGACCTTGAAAGTCGGCGTCAATTCTTCAGTCTCAGCGGTGAAGTCATGCTCCAGGATCGTGAATTTCTTGATTCGCTGGAAACTAGCCAGGCTCTCGTTCTTAGCCGTGACAAGGTCCTCGATGTCTTGCTTGATCAGGGGATGCTTCGAAAGTTCAGCCAGATCTTTGTATTCAATTGCATGACGCTTGGCGAATGCTTTGATCCCATCTGGATTGAGAGTGATCAAAGCCGTGATATATTTGCGCCGATCGCCATAGACAAGGATATTGCTAACCAGTCCTTCACCTTTGAACATGTTTTCCAGTGACTGTGGCGCCACGTGTTTGCCACCAGCGGTGATGATAATGTCTTTTTTGCGATCTTTGATGTGCAAATAACCGTCGCTGTCGATCTCACCGATATCGCCGGTCATCAACCAGCCATCGACCAGTGTGTCTTGAGTAGCTTCAGCGCTCTTGTAATAGCCCACGAAAATACTGGCACCGCGAGCCATGATTTCGCCGTCGGCGGCGATCTTCACCTCGATACCGGGAAGCGGTTTACCGACTGTGCCGCGTTTATTGTCCTCGGGCGTATTGCAAGAAATGGGCGCCGAAGTTTCGGTCAAACCGTAACCTTCGACCATGGAAAATCCGATCGTCTCGAAAAAAGATTGTACTTCTTCAGCCAGTGGTGCGGCACCGGAAACCATGATGCGCAGCCGACCACCGAATCGCTTGCGAATTTTGGAAAAAACTAGCCGATCGGCAATACGCAATTCGCCTTTGTAGAATTTGCGCATCATGTCGGCACGACCGTTTTCTTTATCCAGTTTGGCTGCCCGTTTTCCCAGAGAGAGCGCCCAGCGAATCAGATATTGCTGAGGCTTCGGCATATTGCGCACTTCCAGTTGGATGCGTTGATAAGCCTTTTCATAAAAACGCGGTACGCCGTTCAAAACAGTGGGTCGCACCTCGATCATATTTTTCGGTACCTGCTCGATCGACTCGGCATAGGCCATGACCAGTCCCTGGAATATAGAAAGAAACTGACCGCCAACGCGTTCGTAGACGTGAGAGAGAGGCAAGAAAGAAAGTGAAATATCGTCTTTCCGGAAACCAATCAACTTGGTCATCATCTGGCATACCGAATAAATATTCGAATGGGATAACATGGCCCCCTTGGGCACACCGGTTGTGCCCGAAGTGTAGACAATGGAGGCTAAATCGGTGGGTTTTACTTCATCGACGCGCTTCTGCAATTCTTTTTCGTTATTAAGCAAATAGACTTCGCCATCTTTGAGCAAATCTTCCCATTTGATACATTTGACTTCGCCCTTACCCAGTGGTGCTTCGCCATCTACGACCACGATCAAACGCAACTGCGGCGGCAAATCGGCTGCATCAAGAATTTTTTTAGCTTGGTAATCAGTTTCAGCGAATAAGGCATAGGAGTCGCTGTGCTTGACCAGATATTGTGACTCCAGAGGTGCGAGCGTCGGGTAGACAGGCACGGTCACGCCCCCCACCGAAAGTACAGCCATATCGGCCCAAGTCCAGTGGGGTCGGCTCTGGGACATGATCGAAACTTTGGCACCCGCTTCTAAGCCGTGCTTGAGCAAACCGCCTGCGATCAATTCCACAACCTTGCCGTGTTCTCGCCAAATAACCGGGCGATAAGTACCGCCCACCTTGTAGAGAATTGCTGGGCGCTCAGGCGCGCTGCGCACCCATTGCCAGAAAACTTCGACGATTGTATCCCTTGCCAATTTACTTTCCTTCTAGGTGACTTCGATTTCGTTTGCCTCGATCACTCAAAGAACCACTTTTTTCACTGACGATCTGATCCAATCTAGATAAGGCGCATATCCAGATTCAATAGGCAAGCAGAGCATCTCAGGCGTGTCATAAGAATGCAAAGCGCGAATACGCTCCTCGACTGACGGCCACATCCTCCTTTCTGTTTTTATTATCAACAAATTTTCGGTATCGCGACAAATGTCACCATCCCAGCGATATACAGAAGTGATATTCGGTAAGATATTGACACACGCTGCCAGTTGTTCTTCGACCAGGCATGATGCAATTGTATCGGACTGAGCCGGGTTTGACGTGACGAGAATGATGATTTCGTCAGTCACGTTTAGCCTCGACTTTTATCCAGTTCCGATCCCGTCTCGGTGATGAACTCGCCCAATAAATGTGTGATCTGAGCGAAGGTTTCCATCTGCAGTCGGGGCATGCGGTAGCGCTTATGCATCTTCAAAACTACTGTCGGAACATTCAATTCATCTGCAGAAAAGCGCACGAGGGGCTTGACCTGGAAATCTGAAGTCTCGGCGGCCACAGGCTCGAGGACCGACAATTTATTTTTCAACCTGGTGGCATAATCCTGGCATTGATGGCTTGACGGTCCGTAGCAAGAGACCTGTAATCCGGGGGCCTCATGCCAGGACGAGCCTAGCAAGAAAATCACCAGACCAATCTGCCCGGTGTGGACGATATCGGCGAATGCCCTGCGCATCGGCGTTTCTAGATACCAACAAGGGTCCGCAACACAACAATAATTAGTCGACAGGGCATGACATTCGCTCATACGATTGAGTAAAGCCGCCATACTGCCTGTATATGCATCAGGCTCATGAAATTCACCTTCGCGCCAGAAGGCCGTGGCGTGAGGAGTGACCACCAAAACCGGTAAGCGACCACCGAGAAATTTGTAATCGGGTTCACCAGCTGGCGGGAATTGTTCGTAACGCTCGGACAGAAATGCCTCGTATTGCAATGCCCAGTTCAACGGCATGGCCTGCGGCTTTTCACCGATGATATATTCGATCGCCTCGTCGATGTCAGCAAAGCGTGCCTGACTATGGGACACCACCCAGGGATTGAAAGGTGATTGGCCGACGACCGTCACCATTTTTCCGCGCCGAAATGCATAGAACAATTCCATCGCGGTGCCATAACTCGAACGATTTAAATTAGCCAGAAGGGCATCGCATTGGTCGATCAAATCGAGTGCCCGGCGCACGCGCAAATCGGAACCCTCATTAAAATCCAAGGGCTCGTTTGCTTCGGGTAGAGACCAGGTCAACTCCAATGGGTTAACTACAGTCAGACCGTACCTCTGCAATTTGCTCATGGCGAACGATCGCCAATCGGGCAAGGAGGCATGGGCAACCAGGTCTTGAGTGGGGAGCGTTTCTCCGGTAAGGTAAACCGATGAAAACATTTTGAGTCACCTACCGACGGAATCTCACAGGCGAGCACGAGGCTAGCACATGCTGTTCACCTTATACCACAAGCCTCGCAACCTTCCCCGTCTCACCTTCTCAGCCGAGCTAAGGGATGAAAGCATGACCCCTGTTGTTCCCGTGAAGACTGGCAATCAGAAGCCGAGTAGTCGCCCTAAAACGATGATCAGGCTGGCACTTGGGCTATTTCATTTGATTGTTGTCTTATTTGTTGTGACAAATCTTTCGGCCTGTCGCGAGAGTGGCAAACGCCAAATATCGACAAGCGATGATTTGCCAATCATCAAAGCCCAACAAGAACATCAAATGCACCGCGAGGTGACGGGCAAAGCCGTAGTCCAAGAGCTTTTGCCCGACGACCTCGAAGGTCTCAAGCACGAGAGATTTCTTTTGCGCTTATCGAACGGTACAACTGTATTGGTCGCTCACGATATTTCTTATGCACCCAGAGTGCCTCTGGAAGAGGGTGATTCGATAGTCATTCAAGGCGAATATATCTGGAACGAAAAAGGCGGTGTCATCCACTGGACCCATCGTTCGAACACGCCCAGACACGAAGGCGGCTGGATCGATTGCCACGGCACGCGCTACGAATAAATCTTATTTAGCCAGCAGGCTGGCTATCTTCGGCGTCAAAAACCACTTCAATATGCCAGGCGATGTCGGCGGCAGATCTTGCACGTCGACGCGAGCGACGCCGGCTTTCTTGAAGGGCAAATCCAATTCGGGCCCAGCCCAAAGCAGGGTGGCCGTTAAGCGCCCGATATCAGGCTCATGACCAAACAAGGCGATTTCTTCAGCTAAATTGAGCTGGCGCAAAAATTTGTAGAGATTGCTCGAGCTGCCACCAGGTGCGAGTGCATCGCAGATTTTAATTTCTTCCTTCGCGGTCAGGACATCGGCGAAGATTTCGGCAGTCTGCCTGGCTCTCACTAATGGACTGGCGACCAACAAAGTCGGCTCCGCCCCCAAACGCTTGAGGCCTTGAGCCACTTGCCTGGTTTCCGCTTTGCCTTCGTCGGTGAGCGGGCGCTGAGAATCATTGAGCACAGCCCCGCCCAGCCTTTCGGCAGCAATGCCATGTCTGACCAGGTAAATCTTCATACGTTAATTCTAAGCGCTTGAATTGTGGGTTAGGCGTCGTTATTAAAGAAACGGTATCAAAATCTATCGCAGCCATTCGGTAGTAAGATTGAGTCGATGAGCGCAAAACCTCGCATTATTGGTCTTGACATTGGTGACAGAAGAATCGGCGTAGCCATCTCTGATCCGTTGGGATACACCGCTGCCGGTTTGGAAACCATAACGCGCACCAATACCGATAATGACATCAAACTCGTGCAAGAGCTGGCGGAGCGGCACGGGGCAATGTCAGTGGTGATCGGATTGCCCCTGAATATGGATGGATCGACCGGTCCGCAAGCGGAAAAGGTCAAGTCATTCGGACGCAAATTAGCCCGGGCTACCGATTTACCAATCATTTATGAAGACGAGAGGTTGACTACCATCTCGGCGATCCGCACTCTCACCTTACAAAAAGTCAAGACCGGCAAAAACAAAGAACTCGTGGATAAACAAGCCGCCGCCATCATCTTGCAAAAGTTTCTCGACCGAAAAGAGCAGCCGCCTTCGGCATAATAGCGATGTCGCGGGATATCCTGGATCAAGATGGCTTCTCAATTGATCAATAGCAAGCTATCCGCAAGCGTCAATGCCGTGCGCAATTGCCTGATCAAAGCGGCGCCCGATCAGGCTTTGTGGATCCTGGCTGAAGCTTCGGTTATAGGCACTGCCGCCGCCCTTTCGGCGATCGCCTTTTCCGCCGGCGTCTCCTGGCTGACAGCTCTGCGTGAGCATCTTTGGACGATTCTGCCACCGTGGATGGTTTTGCTTGGTCTGGGGGCAATGGGCGGTCTTTTTTGCGGTTTGATTATTCGCTACATTGCTCCCGAAATTACCGGCAGCGGCATCCCTCAGGTGAAAGCGATTCTGCATGGTTTCCAGATCCGCATTGGCGTGCGCACGGCATTGAGCAAGTTGGTAGCCGGCACAATCGCTCTGGGTGTTGGCTTGCCTCTTGGCAAAGAAGGACCGACTGTGCAAGTCGGCGCCGCTTGCGGTGCGATCCTGGCCAAATTCGGCGTAGAATCGCCCAGGCGCAGCCGTCAACTCATGGCCGCAGGGGCAGGAGCCGGCTTGGCAGCGGCTTTCAATGCACCTCTCGCGGGTGTGTTATTCGTGATCGAAGAGTTGATGCGCGATGTTTCACGCACGACCGTGACCACGGCTTTCTTTGCCTGTTTTTTCGCCGCCGTGGCCGCTCGCTGGGTCGGCAACCACAGCCTCGACCTGCCGACTAGTTCGGTTTTTCCTCATGCTGACTTCACCGCTTTCGACGTTCCCTTCTGCATCCTCCTTGGCATCATCTGTGGTGGCATCGGTTCGCTTTTCAATGCCGGCATTTTGAAGTGCTGCGCTTTAAATGAAAAATTTCTGCACAATCGTTATGCCATGCGCATCGCTCTAGCCGGAGCCTTTTGCGGTATCGTCGTCAGCCTCTTGCCGGAACAGTTTCGCAATTTCAACGGCGTTCGCGACTTACTCTTCACCGCGCGGGGATGGCATTTCGCCGCAGCGGTTTTATTCGCTAATTTCATTTTGACTATTCTGGCCTATGGTTCAGGCGCTCCCGGCGGTTTGTTTGCTCCCTGCCTGACGATTGGCGCTGCGACCGGGTATCTGGTCGGATTATTCGAGCAAAGTTGTTTCCCTCAGACTCAGGGCTGTGCCGCCACTCTGGCTCTGGCCGGGATGGGCGCTTTCTTCACAGGCGTAGGGCGAGTGCCGATCACGGCTACCGTGATCGTTTTTGAAATCACCACCGATTTCAATCTGCTCCTGCCCTTGATGGTAAGCTCGATCACGGCTTTCATCGTCGGTGAAAAACTTTCACCAGGCTCGGTTTACGATCGGTTGCTCGATCTACAGGGTATTCATCTGCGAGAGAAGCAACCGGACCGGGAAATCACAAAAATTGATATATGAATTGCAATAGGCGGTGAGGAGAGCGGCGGATCGGCTATAATCGCCCCTTATAGCCACAGCGCGTTTTCAGTAGTCAGGAATTTTTAGCCGTGAATAACAGTGTTTGGTACATCGTTCTGCTCGTCGCTGAGACCCTTCTCGGTTTATTCATGGTGGCTTTGATTTTGCTCCATGCCCCCAAAGGCGAAGGCATGGGCGGCATCGGTACGGGCGCCACTATGTTCAGCGCCAAGCAAGGGGCAGAAGCCGGGCTCGACCGTTTGACCTGGCTTGTGATCGGCATGTTTCTCTGTGTCTGTATACTGCTTGGCTTTGGCATCGTGAGATAGTCGCATGCCTTTTCAGCTGCCTACTCAAGAGCAAAAAGCTGAATACGTTCGCGAACAATTCAACCGCATCGCCGCTCGTTATGATCTGGCTAATGATGCGATCAGTTTCGGCATGCACCGTCTCTGGAAAGCCAGAGCCGTGCACGAGCTCTGTCAACCCGGCGGCGACAGTTTTCTTGATGTTTGCTGCGGCACTGGCGATCTGGCTTTGACGATCAGCCGCTACTTAAGGCGTTCTGGCCAGGTTACGGGAATCGATTTCTCTCAGAATATGCTGGACGTTGCCGACCAGCGCTCAAAAAAAGAAGAAGAAAATACAGGCGCTCGCGCGTCTTTGCGCAAACTGAATATTCAATGGTTACGCGGCGACGCGCAGAATCTGCCCTGCCAGGACAATACTTTCGACGGTGCCATCATCAGTTTCGGCTTGCGCAACCTGACCGACCTGCCCCGCGGCATAAGCGAAATGTGTCGCGTCGTCAAAGGCGGCGGCCGCGTCGTCAACCTTGATCTCGGACATTCGACAGTGCCACTGTTTGCACCTTTATTCCGCTTTTATTTCAGCTGCATCGTGCCAATTATCGGCGAATTGCTGCAAGGGGACCGGCAAGCGTACACTTATTTGCCTCAGTCGCTCACAACCTATCCGAAGCCGGAGAAAATCACTCAGATTTTCGTGGAAGCGGGCTTGCAAGATGTCCGCCACATTCCCCTGGCCATGGGCTCGGTCGCTTTGCATGTGGGAACCAAGCCGCTTAGCGGCGAGGACGTCGAATCTTCAGCCACGCTCTCATGATCGAAGCCAAAATTAGTGCGCCGGCATCGCTTTTGATTATTGTCGGTGATATTTCTGCCGACAAACACACGGCCCAACTGATCAAAAGAATTAGAGAAACAATGCCAGCTCTAAAGATTTGGGGCGTGGGTGGACCAGCCATGGAAGCGGAAGGCATAGAATTAGTCGAGAATTGCGCAACTTTTTCCGGCATCGGCATAGAAGAAGTAGCGAAGAAGTATTTTCGTTTCAGACGTCTGGGCAAAAGACTGCTGGGTATAATCGCCGAACGCGCACCATCGGCGATACTGCTCGTCGATTTCGGTGCTTTCAACTTACGCCTGGCCGCTGCCGTGCACAAACAAGAACCCAGTTTGCCGATTTATTACTTCATCTCGCCCCAGATCTGGGGCACACGACCATGGCGAATCAACACGATCGCCCGCAATGTCAGCAAAATGCTGGTGATTTTTCCATTCGAGGCAGGCGTTTACGCCCGCAAACAAGTGCCAGTCAAATTCGTAGGTCATCCGCTCACGGCCAACATTCCGGATGCCGAATCTCTCGAATCAAAAGAAGAATTCTGCCAGTCACTTTCAATCGAAGCCGGTGCCTCGATCATCTCAGTCTTTCCCGGCAGCCGCAAACAGGAAATTCGCAGCATGCTACCAATTTCACTCGAAGCTATGCGCTGGCTCTGGCGTGACCGACCTCAGCTAAAATTCGTGATCGGACAGGCTAACGCCACTTTGACTGAGACAATCATGGACCAGGTGAGGCGAAAAGGGCTCTCTGATCAAATCGGGCGCAGACTTTTTATCAATCCCCCCGGGCGCAATTACGAATTGGTCAAAGCTTCCGATCTGGTCTGGGCCAAATCAGGCACAACCACACTCGAGGTCACCCTTTTTGGCAAACCGATGCTGATTTATTACCGTGGACCCTGGATTAGTTACATGCTAATCTGCCTCTTGAAAATCATCAGAAGAGTGGGCTGGCCGAACTTATTAGCTGGTTACGAATTGGTTCCTGAACTACTTCAACTAGATTGTCGAGCGGATCAACTCGTAAGATACACCTGTGACTTTCTGGATGTGCCAGGACTTCGACGGGAGATTTCTCAACAGCTGCTCTCTCTCAGGAACCAGTTAGGGAGCGAGGATTACGTCAGCAATTGCGCTAGTGAGATTCTTAACGCAATATCAGGCGAATCTCAAAAGATAGGAACGCTCGGCAACCCTTGAAAACATTTAAGCTAGCAATTCACGATCAGAACTACATTCGCCTTCTGGGCTATATCAAGCCATACTGGCTGCCCTTTGTTGCCGGCATGGCGGCTGCAATCCCGGGCGGCTCGTTGGACGGAGCCATCTCCTGGTTAGCGGGCCAGGGTCTGCAAAAGATTTTCCTGGAACACCGCGACCACTTGATCTATTACGTGCCCATCGTCGTCATCCTTTTTGCATTTCTCCAGGGCATCTTTCGTTTCATCGAAACCTACTGCATTCGCTATGTTGGCGCCGGTGCCATCCGCGACCTGCGCAATCAGTTATTCGATAAAATCGAACAACAACCACTGCAATATTTTCAGAGCCAGTCATCGGGTATTTTGATCGGTCGCATGACCAACGATGTCGGCATCATCGAAAATGCCATCTCTCAAACTTTTCAATCGATGATCAGCCGAACAGTGACATTGATATCACTGGTCATTGTTTTGCTTCTCCAGAGCATTTCGCTTTCATTCATTGCCCTGACGATTCTATCTTTGATCGTCGTGCCCGTATCCATTCTCGGCAAGAATATTCGCAAATCGGCGCGCGGCGGACAACAAGCAATAGGGGATCTGGTCGGCGTTTTGAGCGAGTCGATCCAGGGGGCCAAGATCGTTCAATCGTTCAATCTGGAGCGCTATCAAACAGCACGCTTCAGTGCCACCAACGAAGACTTCATGCACAACACGATGAGAGCGGTGCGAGCAGAAGCGATGCTATCACCGATCTTGGCGATGATCGGTGCCTGCGGAATCGCTGCCGTAATGTGGGTGGCCGGCTGGCAAATCGTTCACCATAAAATGTCGATCGGCGAATTGACATCATTCATAGTGGCATTGTTGTTGCTCTATTCTCCAGTGAAAAACATCGGTCGCATCAATGGTGTTTTGCAACCAGCCCTGGCAGCGGCCGCGCGTGTCTTCGAAATTCTCGACCTGGTGCCGAATCTACAAGACATGCCCGGCTGCGATGAGTTGAAACCGGGAGCTCACAGCATCAAATTCGAAAATGTCTCTTATCACTACCCGGGTCATGTCAATCTCGTTCTACAGGATATCGATTTGCATATTCCTGCCGGCAAAATGGTTGCCCTGGTGGGACTTTCGGGTTCGGGTAAATCGACGATGGCCAATTTGGTGCCCCGCTTTTTCGACCCCACCGACGGCGTGATTTTGATCGATGGTCGGCCGCTACAAGCCTATTCGTTGCAATCATTGCGTTCGCAGATCGCCCTCGTCACTCAAGATAATTTCCTCTTCAATACGACTGTCGAAGAAAACATTCGGCTGGGTCGAACCGGCGCCACCACAGACGAAATTCGAGAAGCTGCAAAAGCCGCCTACTCACACGATTTCATCGCCAGTTTGCCGCAAGGATACGACACCCTGATCGGAGAAAGAGGGACGAGATTATCAGGCGGTCAACAGCAGCGCATTGCGATCGCCCGCGCCATTCTCAAAGACGCACCGATATTGATCCTGGACGAAGCGACAAGCTCACTCGATAATGAATCAGAAGCAGCCGTGCAAGCAGCACTGAACAACTTAATGAAAAACCGCACGGTAATTGTGATCGCGCACCGATTATCAACGGTGCGTCACGCCGATGAAATCCTCGTGCTCGAGAATGGCAAGATCATCGAATCAGGTACTCATGATTCTCTGCTCCAGGCAAATACGGCATACGCGCGCTTGCTCAATGCTCAATTCGAAAGACCCACTGCTTTTGTGCCGGCTGAATAGGGAAGAAATCCGTCTTCAGACATTGAGATTCTCAGACTTTCAGATTCTTCCGCGCGCATAACCGAGTAGTCCGTGCTCGCTCAGTCGTAACACGCTCTTCAAAACTTTTGCTCCGGCTCTGTCCAGGCCACCGCTTTGCTTGACTGGCGGATTCTGCGACTTGCCGCTCGCCGCGTTGGCGACCGCAGGCTGAGTGGGCTTCGCACCGGTATCACTGGAGGCGATTAAGTCCGGCTGCTGCAGCACTAATTTACCTTGACGCATCAAATTCAATTCTTCGATTTGATGAGCAGTCAAAAGCTTACGCAACTGCCCTGCCGAATCTTTATTGATGTCTGTAATTTCTTGCTTGAGGGAATCGATTCTCGCCTGCACGTCGTCTGCTGATTCAGCTTGCTGCTCGACCTCGCTCATACCTGGCTCGGCTAACAAAGGACCCATGTAGCGGGAGCCGTCG
>CAJCHQ010001016.1 GCA_903970295.1 Bryobacterales bacterium | reverse complement strand
GGAGTTGGTGGGCGCGCTGAAGTTGGAAGAAGCGGGTGCACTGAAGCTAGTTGGAGCGGGTTTGGTGGGAGCGAGAAGTCCGTTGGCCGGAGGTTTATCTTTAGTCTCTGGTGCTGTTGAGTCTTGATCGGGATCCGTGTCGGCGGGGGTATAAACAGAGGGGCTAGCGTTGGTTTTCGTCGGGCGTTGAAAATCTGGAGCTGCGCTCGGCATGGCTGGTCCAGCCGATGGCGGCAGCTTTGGCGCCATGAGTGAGCTGGTCCCATTCCCTGGTACCAATCCTCGCACTGGGTCGAATGTACGAATGCGCTGGAACTGCATTTCATCGGCGTGACCGATGCTGCCAGCTAGTAAGAGGCAGAGTGTGAGTGAAAGAGTTTTTGTTGCGCTCATTATTTTGCCCGGGTAAGCGTTCAGGTAAGTCAATGTTAGTCACGTTGGTAGATTACACCATTAATTTAGTCAATTTCCGTCCAGAATGAAACGAATTGAGAAGTCGCGCCGGGGGTGACTTCCGCACGTCGCAAGCATACATGAATCCGTCTGCGCTATATTCTGATTGATTTTTGCTTTTTTGCTCGCGTTTTAGCTATAAAAAATCATTTTCGGAAAATAACGGGCAAAAGGAAAAAGGCAAACTTTTAGATGGTTACTGGCGGCAACGGGTCAGAGTAGTGCTTACCCTGACCCGTTGCTTGTTTGCAGGTAGTTGCCTTTTAGTGGTCAGTGATTAGTTATGGTCAGATTGATCAGAGCCAATCGGTTTTCCTTTGTAGCTGTGTTAGTGCGAAATGGGTAATTCGATCTTGCGTTCGTTTCAGGCAACTATGTCCGCGAGGAACTCACCATGTGTCGGCAACGCTCGATTCGGGCGGGCGCAAACTTGCATCTGCGGCGGCAACGTTTTGACCGGAAACTTCTGGTACCAGGACATAAAGCCCCAGATCTTGCTTGGGTGCGTTTGCAGTCTTCGACTTGCTTTGGTCCGTCGGCTTTTCTGCCGCCGCCTTTTCTGCCGCCGCCTTTTTAGTTTGGGCTTCCTGCTCGTCATGAACACGTTTATCTTTAAGGAAGGAGCCGGCAGAGAGCACAGCCCCACCTAGATAGCCGGCGCCATAAAATGCGCCGAGGCTCCGGAGCAAGATGATGAAACCGGTTATCACCGCTTGTAAGGATTGACCCATGCTTGGATGCCAGATGGCAATATCGCCGGCAAATCCGAGGAGGCGCCGAGAGCGATGAACTCGTTGCGGTGAAAAGTTTTGTTCCCCTTCGGCTTTAACTGCTGTGAGGTCAGCAGTCCGGCAAAAGCTCCGATGAAGCTCGAGGCGTCGAGTATAAAACCCGGCACGTAAATGTTGTCTGTCAGCTGTGACAGATAGACGAGGAAGCTGATAAAAGAGATCGCGGCGACGAACAGCCCGGTAAACCAGAAGGCGCCTTTGAAGAGTCGCTTAGTGTTAAGTGATGCGATAGATACCACGAGTGGTGCCTCTTTCTGAGTGATGAGTTTGTAGCGTTGAGTTGCGTTCCTTTTCGAAGAGATGAGGCTAAAGATATCGACGATTCTTTCTGTCCCTTTTTTGAACGGCAAAGCGCGACTGCAGTTTTTCTGCCAGAGCACCTAGTATTGGTACGCGCGCGATCAGGACGCTGAGTGTCGGCAATAATGCATGTGTCAGTTTTGCCGATAGAGGCAAGGCTAGATAGTTGTATATCGCTTGGAAGGCGAAGGCGATCGCCGCCAATTTCAGAGGCGTGCCGAGCGTGAGACCGCTGAAATGAATAACACCAGACCACGTGCTTAGACCCATGAACGAAGCAATCACTGTGCCGAACAAAAGCGCTAGGCCGGCCATGATTACGATTTCAGCTGCGGCAAGAGCGAAGCGGGCGATAACACTGTGCTTTTTGTAGCCGAACACCCGCGCCACCCAATAGTTCGGTAGGCCGCGTACGACTGCTAAAAAAAGCACTTGCCATAACACAGCCCCGAAAAAGCTACCGATAAGCGGCAGTCCGTGCAGCAAGAAGCCGGCGAGCAAACTTGCTGTTGCTACCGGAAGTAAAGTTTTAGCCGGGTAGGTCTCGTGCAAAGTCGCAAGAACGATGCTTGTTTGCCGGCCATTCAGCACCTGCGTTTCTGTGACCACCGGTTCCGCCAGATCTGTTTCAACCGAGACTACCGTTAATCTGGCAATGGGGCCCTGCCTATGTTCTTTCATTTGGCTCCTTCTGCGAGAAACTGGCTCGCTTCGATATCGTTTGCTTGAGTGTGGAACAGTCAGTCGGACCCTACCGCTGACTGTTCCATCTTGGCTTGATACTGCTGGTGGTGTGTTACCCGTTACCTTTGACTGGCCGAATCAAAAGCACGTCTTGCCCTTCTAAAACGGGAGTGGATAGATTGGCGATCTGCTTGCTAACCCGGATTTGATAACCGGGAGGTACTTGCAGACCGGCAGCTTGCAGCGCGCTGCTGACGGTGGCCGGTGCTTCAACCTGGACCGTTTTTATCAGTCCCGGCATCAACGCGACACGAATGGCGATTAGTCCGCCGTTGCCCTTGACCGGTCTGATCAGGAGAACATCTTGCCCGTCGGCGACCACGCTCGACAGATTGGCGATCTGCTTGCTAACGCGGATTTGATAACCGGGAGGAACTTCCAGACCGGCATCGTTGAGCACACAGGCGACGGTCGTGGGTGTTTCGATTTGGATCGTTCTGATTTGACCGGGCATCAATGCAACGCGCACGGAGCTAATGCGTCGTTTGGAAGTTTCCGGCAGCGGGTCGGTGTTAATTGTGAGTTTGGGTAGCGAGGAGATGTCTACTTTGGATTCCATGGCGAGCCTTTCTTTATTCGGTGAGGAGAATGTGGAAACTTTGACAGATGCGGTGTCCGTGCGGCGTGAGTATTAGCCGTGCTACTCGAAGCGATTGTTCAGGAAAAGCAGTGGACGCAGGCTGAAGATCACTTCGTGGTCCAATTGGTCGGCTGCACCTTGTTCGATAGCGAACCAGCGAATCAGTTGCCAGACGGCCAATTCGGCGACAATGCCGGCGGTCGGTCCAACAGAGATTGAAGCGCCACACGCCGAAGCCGCTGCCACATCATCGCTGTAGAGTGTGCTCTGCCAGCCGCTTTCTTCGTTGACCTCCGGTAGCTGAGATGGATTGAATGCATAGATGCGACCGGAGTCAGCACCCATGCGCGTTTCGATCACCAATTTGGTGCGCAGTTGAAAGAGCAATCCTTGCTCGAAGATCTCTTTGCGCGAAGCCATCGTGTCTGTGAGCAAAAAGACCACGCAACCTAGTTCTTGGCTTCCGTCGACGCGCTCGGCGTGAGTTGTAATCTGCGTGCCGGTTTGACGGAGCACCAGCTGCTTAAGAGCTTCGACTTTAAGTTGGCCAACGTCGTCATTGCCATAGACTTGATTGGCGATGTTGTGTGCTTCGACGATGTCGAAATCCCACACATGGATGTTTTGGATGCCTAGTTTTGCTAGACTGAGTACGACCTTGGAACCTGTGGCGCCTGCTCCGATGACGTCGATACGACGTTCACCAAAAGCGTCTGGCGAGAATACTTCGATGTGACGAAGTGGATCGACCATGTTTGGTTATTCCTTTCTGTTGTCTGATCTGTTGTCTGTCCGTTGACTGCTCTCGTTGAAGAATATTCGATCCCAGAGTGTGGGACGGGCTTTGGCTGAGGGCTGCTTGGGCGCACAATCATTGACCGCGTCATCACCGACTACCGGAGTGACATTGCCTATCTCTTCGCGCGTGACGGTGAATTCGAAAATCTCACCGCGGCGATCGACTGTCACTGACACGGTTGTACCGACTTCTCCTTTCAGCTTATCTGGCGCGCCAGGAAAGATTCTCAGCTCGCGACCGTCGATGATCAGCAAGACGTCGCCTGGCTTGATTCCCGCTTTTTCTGCTGGACCACCTTTGGCGACGCTTTCGACTACGGTTTGCTGATTGTCGATTTTGCCCGGCACAAGCAACACCCCAATGCCACCGAAGACGCTCGTCGTGCTGGTCGGCGTGTCTTCTCCAGGTGACCGTTGTTGATCGGGCGAACCAAGCAGCGCGCCGAATTGACCGAAAGGCCGATAGAAATATTGACGCTCGCGTACCTTCTGCGCAAACTCGGTTTTGGCGGCGGCGATTATTTCGTGGGTCAGATCGGGTGATAGGGGGTGTTTCGAACGAACTTCTTGTTTTTCGGCGGCTGAATCGAGTGCGGCTTCGGCTGCGCTTTCGCTTTTGTCTGTGGTGTCTTCTAAAGCAATCTGCTCCGTCTGCTCTTTTTCTGAAAGCCCTTCGACCTGCCATTCGACGTCTTCGAATTTCAAACCCTGGTCGTACATGAACAGGGTAAATTCGGCCCGACCCCTTTTGTTGAAGATGCCGCGAATGAACCAGGGATGACCGAAAGTTGGATGCTGAAAAGTCAGCATCGTACTCTCATCTGTGTGTGAAGGACTGGTGCCCATATGGACATGAGAGTGGCCCCAAAAACGTAGTTTGTTCCACTCTTCGATGCCGGCGTCACCCTTGTCGATCAGCTCCATGCCAAACTCGGTTAGACCATCGATCGACAGTTGAGTTTCGACGCCGGTCACTTCTTGGTCGATAAGCATCACCTTTTCGATGCGAAAATCGCCATCCGCGGTTTCGCTGGCGGTGCCTAGCCAACCGACTTCCTGACGGGCAAGGTGTACATACAGCCAGATCATCGAGTAAGCCTGTCGAGAGAGGATCACTTTCGGTTTTCTGGGCTCGTGTCCGGGAAGAAATCTGACGTCCTTGCGGAAAAGGTGTGGACTAAAGAATGTTTGCGACATCGTCTCCTTCTTTCGTAGCGGGGAGTTCCGGCCAACTATTGAGGTACTGTCCTGGCAGTGCGCGGGTATCCACCTGTTCGATAAACTGGATCGCCAGACGGGCGACGGTCGCTATCTGCATTTTGGCAATCAGCTCGACGAACACCGAGTGATTGTCTGTCAAACAGGCTCTGCCGCTGGCCCAGACGTTGGGTGCCTGCTGCTGAGCCCTGCAGGCGTTGATGACGGAGTTGAGATTAGTCCAGTGCACGCAGTCGCCTTGACCGCTTAGGTCAATTTGGATCAGAAAGGTTCCTATCTGGTGGCACTTGCCACTGCCCTGATCGCGCGCCACTAGAGTTTCAGTGCGGATTAGAAGTTTGCCTTCTCGGATGTCGACATCCTCTACTTTCGCTACAGCTAACAGTTGATCGAACTGGCGAGCCAACTCATCACGATCAACCGCCAATTTATTGGTTGTTTGACGATGCCTAAAAGAGGCAGCTCGAGAGTGATAAACCAATTCACTCTGCAGTCTCTCCAGGCTTGAGCGGTAAGCAGTCACGCGTTCACGTGCCTGCTGCACCAGGTCGTCGACGCGAGAGGCGCAAGCATCGATGTAACGTTGCCGGTTTTGAGAGTATGCCTCACTGGTTGTGGCAGTTGGGCTGACCGCGGTGCTTTGATCTTGCACCGAGTTAACCAACGGCCAATTGGTGACCAATTTGCCAGCTGCGTCTGCGGTGTTCGCTGATTCCACAAACTCGATCGCCAACTGTGCAGCCAGAGCGTATTGACGCTGTCCTAAGAGCGCTTTGAAGAGGTCCTCGGTGTTTCCCAGGCAGGCACTACCATCGTTCCAGACATGAGGAGCCTGCTGAGCTGCTTTCCATCCACTCACCAGACGCGTCATATTGAACCAGAGGGGCGCGCTTCCATTGATCGGCAACATGATTCTGAAAGCACCGATTTCGTGCTGTCTGTTTGTTCTGTCGTCACGGCAGTTGAGCACAACTGTATAGACGATTATGTGTTCGCTTGCCACCTGCACTTCGGTCACTTGCGGCAGGGCCACAAGACTTTCGTATTCGCCGGCAAACACTTCTGGGCTGAATGAATCATTGCGCAGAAGGTTTTGCTCGATCTGCAGGGCTTCGCGAGTGCGCTTGGCGATTTCGCTTCTGAGCGCTTTAACTTTCTCGGCATGATCGTTTGTCGCCGCAACACTATTCATCACGCGAGCTGTTGCCGCCGAACTCTCGTCGATGAAGAGATTGCGTTTGTAGAGGCGCAGTCTGGCGGCCGGTATTTCGAGATGCACGATTACGCGCTCGAGAAGCTTGCGCAAAATCTCTTCTTCGTAAATGGTGCCACGATGCTTGAGCAAATCGTGATGGACATAAAGGTTGTTCTGACCGATCAATTCGGCGACCTCATAACCCGTCGTCTCATCTCTCAAACTGATGCCGTGACTTGATCCGCGCCAGGCGAGATCGAGACATTCAACAGGCACGCCCCAAATGCGCTCCGGCGGTGGCGCATGTGTGTGACCAGCAGGCGAGCTATAAATGTGCACATGAAAGCGCCCGTCGTCGATGGGTGAAGCTGTTCTGCGTGGATAATGGAGCACCACATCACGCTGCAGCAAGGCCACCAACCCTTGAGCCGGGCGTGAGACACCTGGCCATATGCCGGGCAAGTCTGGAATCACGGTCGCCACGTGGTCGTCGGTCAGTTTTGGCAGCAACTTTCCGTACTCGACGTCGAGGGTTTTGATCCCTTCATAACCCGAGTCTGATTGTGTTAGAGCTCGAACATTGACCAAATTCATCACCTCTGGTAGCTGGGCTTCTTCGATCAGCACGCCTTCCAGATCGCCAAGTGAGAAATCCATGCAAGTCATGTTTGCGGCTCGTAGCAGGGCGATTCGCTCGGGGTCCATCTTAGGCAAAAAAAGGCAACTCATTCGACCACCTCCTTTGGTGCTCAGAGCGCGAGGTTGTAATCGCTCACAGGCGGTAGCTCGATGGGCAAAGGTTTGGCCTTTTGCAAAGAGTGGTTGCAAAAGATCTGTGGGGCTTCGTAGATAGCTCCGTTTTGGGCCTTTTGCAGAAGCTCCCCGCTCCATTGCTCGAACATGCCCGGCTCATAACCCTGACTCCAGAGAAAGTCTCGAACGCACGAGTCGCTGCTAGTGCTGAGCATTTGAAAGCAGAGCCACCAACATTGCAAGTGCACTCGAGCAAGTGCGAGCCGGGCTTCTTTGATCGCTGCCAAAGCGCTTTCATATAGGCGCGCCTCCCAGAAGTTCACTGCCCTGGCAAGGTGTGCATCGGCTTCATGGGTGGGGCAGATCAATTTATCGCCGTACTGCACGCCGGCGATGGTGCGTGTGTAAGGACTTTTTTTACACCGAGCGCTGATCGATTGGCACGACCTTAGCTGTTCCTGCGTTTCTCGACTGAGTGCGATCTCCTCTCCGATTAGTATCGCTGCTGGTGCCAGGCTCAAGATTGCTTGCGCGCTTGTTTCTGCCAGTTTTAGCCAATTTTGCTTGGGCACGGCGAGCTGCTCGATGATCGTACTTATCCAGTGGCATTTGTCCTCGTCGAGATGCTCGCTCGCTGGCTTTCCGCCCCAACCGTCCTTGATTTTGGCGATTAGATCAGACTTGAGTTCGCTCAACTCCGACACTTTGTTCAGCGCCTGGTCGTATGCCGAGAGCTCGGCTTGCAGACGTTGCCTGAGCGACGTGGTATGTTCGCCCTGGATTTGTGCCGACAGGTCAGTGGCCGCACTGGCAAGTGCAGGCCAATCGCCGCTTCCTCGGCTGGCTGCATGGCTGAGTGAAATTGACTGTTGCGTGACCATCGCCAGGGTCTCATCGACAGCCGCCGAAACGCGCCAACAGGTGGGTTGCGTTTTGATTTCGCTGTCGATGAGGGCTAGTTGTTGAGCCAATTGTTCGACTTGTTTGCGAGCGTGCTGCCGTTGTTCGTGTGACAGCCTGAGAATTTCTGCGGCGGCGTGTGCTTTCGCCCATTCCTGCCGGATGTAGAGATCGAGGATTTGCTGGCGATCGCTTTGATCGGCTTGTAAATCGGCGGCAGTCGATTGAGAGATGATTGCAGTCATCACTTCGTCGACCTGAGCTTTGTCCGCCAGTGCCTGGTCGATCATCGGCGTCAGCGAGCCAATGATGTCGGGAACTGGGGTAAACTCTGAGTCGAAGGCTGCCAATCGACCGGCACACAGGAGTTGATGCAAGTGTGCTAGGAGGTCGCTGACAGTGGCAGCAATTGGATCGGGCTGGCATGGTGCTTCGCTCAACGTAAAGTTGCCGATGGACTCTGCGCCAGGGAACCCGACATCAACTGCTGTATTGCGCAGATCTGCCAGGCGCGTTTGCACCGCTTGGAACTGCGTCTGGGCAGACTCGAGTTGGACTTTCATCGTCAGGGCACGAAGAAGTTCTCGCACAAGTGCATCAACTGTCTGGTGCCACGCGCGACAAACGTTGTCATGCTCAGTTAGTGGGTCGCTCAGTACTTGTTGTGAGATGATCTTAGCTTGCGACCGAATTTGCTCGATTCTCTCGAGATAGGGAGCGATTGGCAATTGCGCTTTGTGCAATTTCTTCATCGCTGTGTCTAGACTTTCATTCTCGGTGCCCGAGAGCTTGTTTTCGATCTCACAGCTAACGCCATTGGCGATCTGGCAGGCCAGATTGAAACGTTTTAAGTCCGCTTCGGCGCTGGCTGCTTCGGGCCCTTGTGTTTCAAGCAGTCTGGCTGTGCCGGTCGTCAAGATTGCAATTGCCGATTCGAGGTGTTTGAGCGACGTTTGCCACCACTCGCGATGCAGGTGTTTGTGGAAGAGTGTTTGTGCAGAAGCCAGCGCCGCCTCACATTCTTCTCTATGCTGCAGCCACCCAGACCAGGTGGCTGCAGCCTGCGAGTAAAAAGTCGCCGTGGCGCCTGCAAATTGCGAGGATGCTGAATCGATTGAGTGATTTGTACTGCGCAGCTTTTGCTCAAGACTGGCAGTGCTCATCAATTCTTTCAACCAGCGGCGTTTCAGGTTCGTGTATGTGGATTCTAGCAACTGGCTATGGTTGAGCCGCCAGAAAACCAGACTGGCGATCACTATCAGCAAGGTCGCGCCGGTAAATGCACTTACCAGGATCAAGTTGTGGCTAGGCGCCATAACCGTGTGCGCGGTATGAGACACGGCTTTGTGTTTCAACACCGTTTGCGTTGAGAAGGCGTGCTTGAGTGTGCGGTGAACGGGCGCTGTCGGTGCTTGCGACGCGCTCGCTACCGAATTATGCGCCCTTTGCTTTGTCATAGTCTGCCGTCCTTCCGTTGCAGTTTAGGTCAGCCTTCGGGCTCAATTTCGGCTGCCGCATCGCCGGTCAGAGCGGTTTGCGTCTTCGTCCGAGGTAAATACGCTTCTGGATTGGCGCCTGCGTTGGTGGCGAGCACGTCTCCCAGACCCAGTTGAGCGATTCTGGCGTTGAGCAGGCGATCGTTTTCGAGTTTGCGAGCGATACGATCTTCTGGTTTGCCCAGCGCATCTTCGAACTTCAGCCCTATAGCGAAGGCGTCTTCGACGATTGAGCGGGCGGCAGCGCCGGTCACAGAGGCGGGGTTGACCAGGTCGTTGTTGGTCTCGATCGCGGTCAGTCCGGCGT
>CAJCHQ010001015.1 GCA_903970295.1 Bryobacterales bacterium | reverse complement strand
TTGTCAAATTCGGTAATTTACATACCCTCTATGTAACTTTGCCTGGGGCCAGCACAAAAGCGCTTTTGATATCATCAGGGGTCGACTGACAGTTGTCACATCGTCCACAATCGTTTTGCGGATTCTCGCCGAAATATTGCTGCAAGAAAGCGATTCGACATTTGATCGTTTGGGCGTAGTGAATGATCTGCTCCAGCCTGTCGCGGTCATTCTGGTGTCGTTCCTCATAATGTTTGAGGAACTGTTCTAATTCTTCGCCCGAGCTGAATGCGCGCAGCGCCTTTATTCCTCTCGTTTTTGCGATTAACTCTGCACTTTCAAGATAATTGGCGATCACCCGCAGTTTTTTAATTGGCACATCGCTAACCTCGCTTAGCTTCTGCAGGTTGACGGAACTCTGACCCTGTGAAGCCTGCTCGAGAGCGTCCAAAAATGTTGTCACTTCCTGACGATTCGGATATTTGCCTCCCAAGAAGTAGGACTGAATTCTTTTGTCTTCGAGCTGATAAAGCAAAATCGCTCGAGCCTCGTTTCCGTCTCTTCCGGCGCGCCCTGCTTCTTGATAGTAACTTTCGACCGAATCCGGAAATTGATAATGCACCACTAAACGCACATCTATTTTGTCGATGCCCATTCCGAAGGCTTTAGTGGCTACGATTGCATTATATCGATCACTCATGAAATCTTCTTGAATCTGCTGGCGCTTTTTGGCTGCCAGCTTGCCGTGGTAAGCCGCTGCTCGGATGTTTTGCGAACAGAGCCACTCAGCGACTTGCTCGGCCGCTTTGACCGTGGCAACATAAACCAGGGCAACGCCATGAGCTGATTGTATCTCTGCTAGTAATCTTTCTTGCTTCATATTATCGTTCATCGTATTGACGACCGAGAAAATCAAATTCGGACGATCGATACCACGCCTGACCAAAATCGGTTCTTTCAGCTGCAATTGGGAAACGATGTCTCTGGTCACGTCGTCGGTTGCAGTCGCGGTAAGCGCCATAATCGGCGGCCTGCCGAGCGTTTTTATGGCACTGGCTAGAGCTGTGTATGCCGGGCGAAAATCGTGACCCCATTGCGAAATGCAGTGTGCCTCGTCGACGACAAATAATGAAACACCGGCTTCGCGTAAAACATGGAGATATTCGGCGTTCTCTAAACGCTCGGGCGTTACATAGACCAGATCTTTTTCGCCATCGGCGACTGAGATTTTTATATCCTGTTCTTCGGCAGCCGTGTTGGTCGAATTGCATTTGGCCGAAGGAATGCCGAGATCGATTAGCTTATGGTGCTGATCTTGCATCAAGGAAATAAGTGGTGATACCACTACCACTGTCTTTGGCAACAATAAACTAGGCAGTTGGAAACAGAGCGATTTGCCGGAGCCTGTTGGCATAACACCGATTGAGTCCCGCCCGGCCAAGGCAGCGCTAATTAGCTCTGCTTGTCCCGGCCTGAAATTTTCTATGCCGAAAATCTCTTCGGCAGCGCGCTCGACTTGCTGTTCGGTGGTTTTCACCGCGCACTTCTTTTTAGTTGTGTGCGTTGCACGTGCAGATGGGCTCACTTTCATCACACCTTTGCCTTTGGTCGACTTGACTGGGACAAATTACAGACAGTTTCCGGGAACCTGTTCCAGACTGCCAACGACCACCGCTTGTTCCTGTACAAGCCCCTCAAAAAAGTGATACTGGTCGATGCCAATCGGAAAATACTTTATCGGCACGTCTGGTTGGGTTTATCAACATTGGCGCGGCTTATTCTATCCCGAGCAGTTGCCTGCTAAAGACTTCCTTCGTTTTTACTCCGCCGAATTTCGTTCGGCTGAAATCAATAACTCCTTTTACAGGCTGCCGACTGCCCAGGCATATCAGCATTGGGCAGAAAATACGCCGGACGATTTCGTTTTTGCTGTTAAGGCTAGCCGTTTTTTAACGCATATGAAAAAGTTAAAAGATCCGCTCGAGCCCTGGACCAATGTCTTGAATCGTTCGGCAGAATTAGGCTCGCGATTGGGCCCGATACTGCTTCAATTTCCTGAGCGCTGGCAGAAAAATTTGGCGCGCCTGGAGGAATTTTTTGAAATGGCGGCCGCCCAAACGCAGCGGCCTCGCGTAGCAATTGAATTCCGCCACGCCAGTTGGTTCGATCAATCTACTTTTAAACTTCTTGAAAAGTGGGGCGTGGCCCTTTGTATCGCCGATTCGGATAGATTCATTCGTGAAGATCGACTGACTGCTGACTTTACCTATTACAGATATCATGGGCGTGGTCAACTATATGCCACGAGTTACTCCAAAAATTTTTTGGAAAAAGAAGCAGCCACCTTGAGCAGTCTTCTAAAGCAAAATATCGACGTGTATGCCTATTTCAATAACGACGGCAACGCCCACGCTATCAAGAACGCGCGCACACTCGAGCAGGCTATGGAAGTCTCTTGAAAACAACTTCACTGTAACAAGATTACGAAAAGGAGGATTATCGCCAGGTCGAAAACTAACGCGTGCCAGAGGATGGGCAATAAAATCGATTGTGTGCGGCGGTAGATCCACGATGTGAAAAATCCCATTGCCAATATGCCGACAACAGTCAACTCGGCCCAACCCGGTTTGATCAGAAGTCGGATCACTAACCAATGCCAGGCGGCAAAAGTTGTGGCTGTCCAGACCGTACCGAGTAGTCTGATTTTCTTATTGAGAAACTCCAGCTCATTGAGAATCACACCGCGCCAGAAAATCTCCTCAAGAGATGCGTTGATTACGACGAAGTAAGCCGCTAATGGCATCGTCCAACTGGCCAGAAATCCCCGCGCTGTCAGCACAGACATAATTTGATCGCGACTGACAATCATTTGCCCAGATAGTTTGTATGCAATCTGGGCGACTGTGGCAGTGGCAATTGCGCAAACGCTAATCATTGCGCCTTGTTTTAGCGTCGGCTTCTTAAGATCTCGCCGCCAAAGCGAGTAACCCCACACTGCTGCAGGTAAAAGGCAGAGTCCGTGATAAAGAAAAAAAGTCCAGACAATGCTGTGCAATTTGTACATGCCAAGCCAGACTGCTGGCCACGGCACAATAGTTAGTAAAATAACGATAACGATGCGTCGGCGATCCGTTTGGGTGGTCATAAATATGCTTCAGTCGCGCTGTGTTTATTACTATACAGATAAGGGTCATTCATGTTTAGCAAATCTGGCTGATCGCTCAATATGATTAGGCGATGCAACTGCAGACTTTACGCTGAAACTATTTTTTCGTTTCCAAGTCCGCATTTAAGGTTTACACTTGGTGGAGAGTTGCAGCCTAATTGGTTTTGAAAAATTGTCATTGACATACGCTGAGGTTGGAACTCAACAACTGAGCTTGCCGTCAACTGTCAGCTGAAAGCAAGTCGCTGAGACGGTGCCGGAGACCGACGTATGTTGCATGAATACAAGCGCAAACGAGACTTCGAAAAAACGCCTGAGCCTGCAGGCGCAGCAAAGGCGCAGGGCAAAAAGAAGAAAAGTCAGTCCCTGTCGTTCGTCATTCAAAAGCACGCGGCCCGCAGATTGCATTATGACTTCCGCCTCGAAATAGACGGAGTCATGGTTTCCTGGGCTGTTCCGAAAGGGCCGTCCCTCAATCCTGTCGACAAACGCCTGGCTGTGATGACTGAAGATCATCCCCTGGAATACTCCGACTTCGAGGGCATTATTCCAGAGAAACAATATGGTGCTGGTGAAGTAATCATCTGGGATCGCGGTACTTATTCGCCAGACGAAAAACAAATTTACTCGTGGGATGACAAAGACGACGCCAACCAGCGCATGCGGGAAGGTGTGAAAAAAGGCAAACTGTCATTCTATTTGAAGGGAGAAAAGTTAGAGGGCTCGTGGACTCTCGTCCGACTGCATGGCAAAGACAAAGAATGGCTATTGATCAAGCATCACGACGGATTCGAAGATAAGGAACGTGATGTCACTGAAGAAGACGCTTCAGTTGTTTCAGGACATACACTCGAAGATTTGCAGGAAAAAGGTGCTGAGCGGATCTGGACAGCCGGCGGCGAGAAAAGTGCAGATCCGAAAACCACTGGTAAAAGCGCAAAGAAAACAAAGACGGGCGCCACTGGTAAGCCTGAAAAAAAAAGTAGTGAATTAGAGACATCGGCATCGATTAGCGCTGGCAAGAAAGCCGCTTTTCCTGAGCAGATCTCGCCCATGCTGGCCAGTCTTGTCGATGCCCCTTTTGAAGCGAAAGGCTGGTTTTTCGAGCCCAAGCTCGATGGCGTCAGAGCAGTCGCCTTTCTCCAAAATGGGAAGTGTCGGTTGACCTCCCGGCGGGGGCTCGATACCACGGCAAAATTTCCTCAAATTTGCGAGGGATTGGCTGGCTATCTAGATGATTTCGTTTTTGACGGTGAAGTGGTGGCGCTCGATGAAAAAGGCCGGCCATCGTTTCAGCATCTGCAACAAAGCGGAGGTGGCGGACGCTCGGCAGCGACTGGTCAGTCCTCGAAGGCGAAAAGCGCACTCATTTACTATGTGTTCGATCTGATCTACGCACAAGGTCTTGATCTGACAGACCTGCCTGTAATTGAACGAAAAAAGCTTTTGGAGAAAGTGCTCAAGACAAATGACCAAGTGCGTCTTGTGCGGTCGCTAGGCACCGATGGATTTTCCGCTTATGCCGGATGTGTAGAACACGGGCTCGAAGGTATTGTCGCCAAGCAGGAAACGAGCCGATATGAGATGGGCAGGCGCTCTCGCTCCTGGTTGAAGATAAAGAGTGCACTCACAGCCGAGTTTTTAATATGCGGTTTTACCGAAGGCACCGGCTCGCGTCTACATACTTTTGGTTCTTTGATCTTGGGTGAATACGATGATGCCGGCGACCTGCACTATGTGGGCGGTGTTGGCACCGGATTTGATGGCAAGAAATTGAATGCTCTCTTGAGCACTATGAAGCCTTTGATTCAGAAAAAATGTCCTTTCAAAAAAAAGCCACAGGGCAAATTGAATCCAACCTGGGTCAAGCCTGAACTCGTTGTAGAAGTGAAATTTATGGAGCGCACTCAAGACAATATACTGCGAGCACCTGTTTACATGCGGCTGCGCGAAGATATTGAGCCGGCTGAGGTGAGAGAAATTCCGGTGCTGCATGTGAGTGCGAGGGCGCCGGAGGAAGACAAGTCTGAGCCGCCTGAAAGAAGGCCAGTGGCGACGCTGCTGCGACCCGCGCCGAGTGACGAAAATGCTTCTACAGCGAGCGTGCTCGAGCAATTGAATAATGATAAAGATAAGGCCAATCTTGAGTTGGACGGTTTTTCTTTGCCAGTGACGAGCTTGAATAAAATATTTTGGCCTGCTTTTGGCTCAGAGGCAGCGATTACGAAACGCGATTACCTGATCTACCTTGCTCAGGTTTCTAACTTCATCGTGCCGCATCTGACCGATCGACTGCTCACTCTGGTGAGATTTCCCAATGGCATTAATGAAAGTCGTTTTTATCAAAAGCACTGGGAGCAGAATCTTCCCAAGTTTGTCAAAACGGTCAGGGTTTACACTGAGCATGAAGAGAAGGATCAAGATTTTCTCGTCTGCAACAACCTGGCAACATTGCTTTGGCTTGGACAAATCGCTGACCTTGAAATCCACACTTCACACACGCGTATCGATCCCCATCCCGATGCCACAAATTTGCCGACGAAGACGACCGGCTCAGTCGAAACTCTCGAGGCGTCGATCATGAATTATCCAGATTACTTGGTTCTGGATCTCGATCCGTATCTTTACAGTGGTAAAGAGAAGAAGGGAGATGAACCAGGTTTGCATCGGCAGGGCTTTCAAGATTGTTGTGACGTTGCTTTCTTTCTAAAAGAGCATCTGGATCGCCTGAGACTGTCGTCTTTTATCAAGACTTCAGGAAAAACAGGATTGCATATTTATATCCCGATCGAACGAAATATCGATTACGACACGGTTCGGAGTTTATCTGAAATTATTTGTCGCCAGGTTTTGCACGAGCATCCTAAAGCCGTGACGATGGATTGGGCGGTTGTGAAACGAACCGGCAAAGTTTTCATGGACCATAACATGAATGCTCGATCCAAGAGTCTTGCTTCAATCTATTCTCCGCGCGTGGCTGCTGAAGGCTGTGTTTCAACGCCTCTCGAATGGGGGGAACTGCGCGATGTATATCCTACCGATTTTACGATGCGCTCGCTGCCTGAGCGACTGGCAGCCAGAGGCGATCTATGGAACGATATATTGGACCACAAAAATGACCTGAGGAAGATTCTTAGCCGGGACGCACGAGCCGTGGAGAAAAAATGAGCAGCGTTCTGCGATGTTATTGGTGAAACTTATACTGCAAAGAGAATGCAGAGGAGACTCGTATGAATATAGTTGAGCAACTGCTAATTGTGTTATGCAGAGCTGGACGAACTGTTCAAGTTGCGCCTGCCGCATTGGACGGCGCACTTCAGTTTACTTGCATCGTGTCTCGGTGCCAAAATCCGGGCGAGAGAGACGTAATTGGCTTTGGTCCGACAGTACGGGAATCGATTTGCAATGCCGTAGCCGAAATCATGAAGAGATCGCTGGGCTAATTGACGGCTGGCTAAGCCAACTCTTCGATGTTACGCTTAGCGCTTGATTAAAGGGTATAAACCCGGTCATAATTTGCCCTATGTTCGACCAGGCTCTCCCTCAAAAATTCTGCGGCACACTCACCCTGAGGGGGATGACCTTTGCACACTTCGTACGCGCTCTAGTTGATGAATTCAACGATCACGAAATCTTGACGCGCGCTGCGGCAATTGCCTTTTACGCAATGCTCGCCTGCGTTCCATTCATGGGCGTTTTGCTCGCTTTGTCCGTACAGCTGTTACCCGATTTAGCGGTTCTACCTCATGGTCTCAGGGGTGTAGAGCAACAAGCCGTGATTGAACTCGAGCATGGCATGAAGTCACTTTTCCCAAACAGTGCTTACACTCTCCTGGAGCTGCAAATAACGCGAATGCAGCAGGGACATCCCAATGCGATATTGTCCATTAGTCTGGCCGCTTCGCTCTGGGTTGCATCGAGTCTGTTTCTAGCCGTAATGGATGCTTTCAATCACATTTATGGAGTCAAAGAAACTCGAAATTACTGGCATCGTCGCCTGATCTCGATGGGTATGACAGTGGTTCAATCGGTGCTGCTTATGGGGTCCTTGGTGACCATCATCGCTTGGCCGCAAATTTTGAGATTAGTTGGGTTAGCGTCGTTTGCTGCAATCGCCGCTAGTATTGCTCATTTTTTTGGAGCTTTCGTGATTACGCTCCTGAGCTTCGCCCTGTCTTTTCAAATTGGCCCGCACTCGGAGCAGCGTACCGCCTGGGTGACCCTGGGCAGTTTGTTAGGTTCTTTGTTCTTTTTGACCAATACATTTCTGTTTCGCGTGTATGTCCAAAATTTTGCCTCGTATGACAAAGTCTACGGGTCACTTGGCGGCGTCATGGTCTTGCTTCTGTGGTTCTGGTTGACCGCTGCCGTTCTCTTGGGTGCCGCGGCAGTCAACAAAGTGCTCGGCGTTGCAGACGCGGATTCTGCCCCAAACAAATAGTTGCCAGAGGTATCACACCGAAATTTCGGCGACTTCAAGCACTCTTTTTGTTTTTAGATTTGGTCGAGGTTCCTGCCCTGTGGGCTTTTTTAATCGCTCCCTGAGCGCCTTTCCCCTTGCTCAGGTTCTCGACGCTGGCGCGCAACGCTTCCATCAAATCCGTCGCGTGAGTGGAAGCATTTCGTTTCGGTTCCTCGAGTTCGACACCCTTCAACTTAGCGTCGATCAATTTTTTCAGTGCGGCCTGGTATTTGTCTTTAAACTTCTCTGGTTCGAAACTTGTAGTGAGAGCGTCGATCAGGCTATTCGCCATCTTCTTTTCTTGCGCTGAGACTTTCGCTGACGCAGCCGGCGAGTTTTCATTCGGTTTGATTTCGTCGTCGTAAAGCAGAGTTTGAAGAATCAGAGCGCCACCGGAGGGTCTTAAGGCGCACAGACGCTCCTTGTTTCTAAAAGCAATTGTCGCCACACCCACAACATTTTTTTCTGTCAAAGCATCTAAGAGAAGTTTGTACGGTTTTTGGGCGCTTTGCTCAACATCCAGGTAATAGCTCGAATCGAAATAGAGTGGGTCGATTTCTTCGGCAGCGACAAAATCTGAGACGTCGATCGTATGTTTACTTGGCAGTGGCAGTTTTTCCAGATCTTCGGCCGTTATCTCGACGTATTTGTCTTTCGCGTACTCGTATCCTTTGACGATTTCATCCCAATCTACTTGTTTGTCACAATGAGGGCACCAGCGAAGCTCCTTGATTCTAGTGTCGCACTTCGCATGCAGCTGATGAAAACTGATACCATGGCTTTCGGTTGCCGTATATAGCTTGACCGGAATTGTCACCATGCCGAAACTGATAACGCCGCTCCACATAGACCGTCCCATTTTCACACCTCTCTTTATCCAGACTTCGTCGACTCGAGCTGTGACGCTAGCGGCAGGGGCTGGTTCCGCCTGATACAAATGCTGGGCGAGTGAATTTATTGCTGAGAAAGAGCTTTTCTTCATCAAATATCAAGATTCTCGACATCGGACGAGGTTTTTATGGCTACGATGGAAGAGTTGCCTTATCATTAGATCTGCTGAATCAAGAGTAGAGGCTAGCGAGGAGGATCATCTATGGGACCATGGGGAATAGCGGCGTTGGTCGCGGTTGCGGCTCTGACAACCGAAAATGGTCGCGGCTACGCTAAGAGAATTTTCAAGGAAGTATTGCGGGTCGGTTTCAAGGCCAAAGATTCTGCCGAAGAATTGGCAGCAAAGGCAATTGAATACAAGGACGATTTGGTAGCAGAAATCAAATCTGAAAGTGATGATCATGCTTCAGCTAATCACAGCAAAAAGAAAACCAAGGCCGCTTCTCATTCCGCTGAATAAGCTGTTGTTTGAAATACAAAAACGGACGAGCGCTACTCTAGGCGCTCGTTTTTTTTATCCGCGTTTTTAGCACCATCCGCGGTACAATCAAAATGTGACCAGTAGAATCAAAAAGTTTCAAAAAAGATCTTTTGCTTAGCTGGAGGAAGGCGTGATAGACAACCGTAAAAGCGACCATGCAGGATGGCGTGTTTCATATTTACGCGAAGTTACGCCCTTCGCTTCGTTTCAAGCTGCGATCTCATATGCCGACGGACTGGCTAACAATCAGTTGGTCAAACAAATCGAACCGGAAACAAAGACAATCGTTTTAGTTAAAAGAGATCAGGCTAGTCAAAGCGGGTCATTTGAATTTCAGACGCCGCGATCTGTTCGCGATTCTTAGTTGCTTCAGTGCCTGAAAATAGTCGCATTGTTTCGGTTTGGCCAGAAATCCTCACCTCTCACCCGGGGTGATTGTGGTGGGGATGGAACCTGGCGACTGAGCAATTTTGAATAATTGCTTGTAGTTAAGCAACGCGCAGGCAGTGTGAAGGTTTGTCAGGAATTTCGCTTGAGAAATTCGCCATATGTACAAAATCGGACATAGCGCCTTCGTATTGAGAAATATCACTCTGGATGACTGACTAAAATCACTCAGTTGTTTGATTTTAAGCGGACCTCGCACCTGGCACGATTAGAGCATGGAAGATCTCAACTCTGGACCATCGGTCAAGTTGCCTGACCGGCAGCGGCTGGGCGTCATGCTTGGCGAACTGAGATGGCGCTCACGATTCAGTTGTAAGGAGTTATGCGAAAAATCATCCGACCAATTCTTCCAGTTTTATGAAAGTGAATCAGACATGAGTTTGGGACCGGTCAGGACGTCATGAGCGCGAACACCAGAGCATATACTAAAATAGCTCAGCTCGACCAGTCCAAATTGAGGATGACTATTATGACCAAAGAGACAACTGTTTCTGCTCTGGCTGCGATTTTCAACAATTCGCAGAAGGAATTATTAACCGATTGGGTTACTCAACAACTAACCGACAAAGACAGATCGCAGGCTGTTTCTGAAAGTTCTTTGCGCAACAGTTCTACCGAATTTTTGAATCTTCTGCAAGACGCTGCCAAAAACGGCA
>CAJCHQ010001014.1 GCA_903970295.1 Bryobacterales bacterium | reverse complement strand
TGTTCGCGGCTGTCTTCGCCCTAGCCTCCATTGTAGGACCAGCTCTGGGCGGCTATGTGGCAGATGTTTTGAGCTGGCGCTGGCTCTTTTTTATAAATCTTCCGGTTGGCTTGATCGGTATGCTGTTTTTTTACGCATCCTTTCCCAAACCGAAACCACAGGCAAAAAAAACCAGGTTCGATTTTTTCGGAATCACGGCTTTCTGCACGGCGACTACATCCTTGCTTCTCTCCTTGTCAAAACAGCATGCAGGCGCTTGGCAATGGCTCTGGCCAAGCTTATTTCTTCTCTCGCTCGGGGCCTTCATCGCGGTCGAGAAAAAAGCAAAACAACCTTTTCTGCCCCTGGCAATGTTTGCCAACCGCACAATCGTGATCTCGGCATTCTCGCTGGCAGTGACGGGCATCGGCTTATTTGGCTCGACGCTTTTGATTCCATTGTTCATGCAAAGCGTGATCGGTCTTTCAGCCCTCGAGTCCGGTGCCCTCCTCAGTCCTCTCGTTATTAGTGTTGCCGGCTTTAGCGTGGTTGGCGGCTTCTGGATGTCTAAATCTGGCAAATACAAAGTGGTGATCACTGCCGGACTGTTCTCGATGACGGCTGGCGTCTTTTTACTGTCCACGATCGGATTAAAAACACCGATCCCGCTTATTCTTGCCTTCATGCTGTTGGTCGGAGCTGGGTTGGGATTGCTACTGCCGATTCATTCGGTGATCATGCAAAATGCCATGGCCGACGAGCTGCTCGGCACCGTCACAGGCTTATCCCAGTTCTTTCGCTCAGTTGGGGGTACCATCGGCGTGGCCGGATTCGGAGCGCTTATGTTCTATTTTTACAGCTCTCTGATACCGCTTGATCTGCCCGCACATCTGCCACCATCAGCGGTGCTAGCCTTGAGCGACCCCTTGTCCTCGCGACATCTAATCAATGATATTCGGGCAAGCCTAATCGATTTTCCTGACTCAGCCGAGATCGCCCAGCACCTGGTTTTACATGTCAGGCAAACTTTGGTGCAGGCTATAACTTCGGTCTTTCGCCTTTACAGTTTGCTTTTGTTGCTGGCTCTTTGTGCGAATCAACTACTGGCAGAGCTCCCGCTTCGCTCGGCAAAACTTTCCGTGGCAGCGCGAGAAAAGTCTGCGCCGCCACGATCGTGAGCCAGTCAGCGTAGGCTCAGGGAGCTTGAGCGATCCGTTTTTCCAGGGTGCTCTTGAGTGTCGCTATGTTCATCGGCTTGGCCAAAAATCATCCATGCCGGCCGCCAGACAATCGCTTCTAGAGCAATGTCCGGTCAAAGCTACGATTGCAGTATGCTGTTCCTTGCCAGATTCCAGTTGGCGAATTGGTCGGGTCGCTTCGATGCCGTCCATCACAGGCATCTGCACGTCCATAAGAACCATGCTGTATGCTGTTTAACCGAGGCGCTCAAGGGCCTCGCGTCCATCGTTGGCAGTTTCGCAAGCAAAACCAAGTTTTTTCAATTGAGCGCTGACCAATTTACGCATTGTTGCGTTGTCGTCAACGATCAAGATCTGGGGCGTGTGCACTGGCTCCGTACTCATGTGTTAATGGATCATAAATAATGTATTGAATGCGTATCGTACAAACAGCGAACCAGGTCTCGAATTATAACAGTGACCATCGAGCCTGCCGAGCGGTTACCAAGCTTCAACCACCTCGCCCCGGCAGCAATTCCAATAATTTGGAACTAGGAGCGCAGACCAAAGTCTGTCAGTATATAGATGTTCTCCGAATCGCCCTCCACAGGATGTGTCCGTGCTCAAGCCCATTAGTGCGGTACAGCTCAAAACGCGCCTCAAAGCTACAAATTGGCGGCGGTGGCTGATTGTCCTGGTAATTTTCGTCGCCGTGGCGGCTGGTCTGATCGCCACCCTGCTCAATTATTTACAAACCAATTGGAATCCTGAAAGATTGGCCACGGTTATTGGCGAAAACATGCACCGGCGCGTGCAATTGGGCTCAGTCAAATGGGGATGGGCAATCGATGGACTGGTTTTTTCGACGACAACCATAAAGATCGATGAGCTCGATGGCACCCATTTTATTCAAGCCGGCCCTACCACAATCGCCATTGCCCTGACTCCGCTAATGAGTGGGAAATTTTATCCCAAAGATATGGAGTATCAGCAGCCCGAGATGTGGGCGGTCAGGAAGGGCAAGAATACCTGGAATTTTTCGGATATGCCGTCATTCGACGCCACCAAAGACATCGCAC
>CAJCHQ010001013.1 GCA_903970295.1 Bryobacterales bacterium | reverse complement strand
CTTCGTCGGCGCTCAATTTTCGCTCGTCAGGCTTAGGTTTGAGCATCATGAAAATGCGCCCGGAGTTCAACGTGCTCGATGGGCCGCCTGCACCAACCGCCGACATGAAAGTCGCCACATTCGGATCTTTGCCGATGATAGCTGCCAGTTTCTTTTGATGATTGACGATCGCGTCGAAAGAGACGTCTTGCCCGGCTTCGGTCATGCCGAAGATTTGACCGACGTCTTCGTTTGGGATGAATCCCTTTTGAACAACGAAGAATAAGCCGATTGTGACGAGGAAGACGGCAAGTGAGGCGAACAATGTGAGCAGCTTATGTCTGAGCACCAGTTTCAGCCAGTAGTCGTAAATATTCAACATGGACTTTTGCAGAGTGTCGAAAAACCGCAAGAAGACTCCTTCTCGCGAATGATCGATTTTCAGCAAGAAGCGACTGCAAAGCATCGGTGTCAAGCTGAGCGAAACAAACCCCGAGATCAGAACCGATATCACAATCGTCATAGCAAATTCTTTGAAAATTCGGCCGATGATGCCACCAAAAAATAGAATAGGGATGAATACTGCAACGAGCGAGATCGTCATCGATAGAATCGTAAAGCTGATTTCTCGGGAGCCATTCATTGCCGCCGTAAATGGTGGCTCGCCGGCGTCGAGATGACGCACGATATTTTCCAGAACGACGATTGCATCATCGACGACGAAACCGGTGCACAATGTGAGAGCCATCAGCGTCATAACGTTGATACTGAATCCGAGAATCGAAATCAGGGCAAATGTGCCGACAATCGACATGGGCAATGCCAGACTGGGGATGATCGTCGCCCGTACATTGCGCAGAAACAGAAAGATCACGGTGACGACGAGAATGGCAGTGATCAACAATGTCATTTTCACATCGTTGATGGAATTTTTGATCGACACGGAGCGATCGTACAAAATCGACAATTTGACTGATGCCGGAAATTGTTCTTTCAGGCTGGGCAGAATTTTCTTGATGTCATCGATTACTTGAACCGTGTTTGTGCCGGGTTGGCGCAGAATTGCCAGAACGACCGCGCGCTTGCCGTCGCACCAATTGGCAATTTTATCGTTTTCGACAGCGTCTGCGACTGAGCCGATGTCTTGCAATCTAACCGGGGCACCCTTGTTGTAGCTGACGATCAATGGTCTCCAGGCGGCGGCATCTGTCAGTTGATCGTTGGCCTGTACGTTGGTCACGGTCTGGGCACCATATAAGGTGCCGGTCGGCAATTTGACGTTGCCGTTTTGTACAGCCTGCACGACTTGATCGATGCCGATTCCCATCTGAGCTACTTTTCGTGGATCGATGCGCACCCTGACAGCATATTTCTGAGAGCCGTACACTTGCACTTGAGCGACGCCCTCGACCATAGATATCCGCTGTGACGCCACAGTTTCTGCGTACTCGTCGACAGTATACAAAGGCAGCGTATCTGAGCTGACCGCCGTGAAAAGGATCGGCATATCGCCCGGGTTGACTTTGCGAAAGGATGGTCGCGTCGGCATGGGAGGCAAGAGCGGAGTCGCTGCAGCAATCGCTGACTGCACATCTTGCGCGGCTGAATCGATATTACGATTGAGATTGAACTGGATGGTGATTGATGTCATGCCCAGAGCGCTGGTCGAGTTCATCGAATCGATACCGTTAATGGTGGCGAACTGGCGTTCGAGCGGTGTCGCCACCGTGGCAGCCATCGTTTCTGGACTGGCACCGGGCAGAGTGGCACTGACGCTGATTGTGGGAAAGTCGACGTTGGGGAGCGCGTCAACCGGCATCATCTGATAGCCGATTACGCCGAAAATCAGCAGCCCAATCATTACCAGTGTCGTCATCACCGGTCGCTTGATAAAGATCTCCGACAGATTCATGTCAGTCGTCTTCCGAAAGCGATTTCTTGGGTTCGACAGTCGCTCCTGGTATCAATTGCATCTGTCCATCTGTGACAACTTGCTCACCGACAGCCAAGCCGGAGGTGATTACGGCCGAGCCCTTGGCCGTGCGAGCCATTTTAACCGGGCGCTGCTCGACAGTCGAATCGGATTTGATCACCCAGACAAATTGCCCGTCCTGACCGGTTTGCACAGCATGGGCCGGGATAAGCAACATATTTGGCTCTTCTTTGAGGATCAAAACGACGTTGACGAATTGTCCCGGCCACAGCCTGCGATTTTTGTTTTGAAATGTGCCTTTCAAACTAATTGTGCCGGTGGTGCTGTCGACTTGATTATCGATAAAAGTGACAACTCCTTCCTCGGGCGATTTTTCGCCTTCGATGAATGTCAGAACACGCAATGGTGCTTGCTTGTTGCATTTGGCTACTTCAGACAAGTACTGTTCCGGAATCGAGAAGGTAACATATATAGGTGTAATTTCATCGATCGAAATGAGCGGTGTGACGTCGTTGTCTTTGACTAAATTTCCTTGATAGATGTTGAGGCTGCCTGTGCGCCCGTCGATCGGTGAGCGAATCGTTGTGTATCCAAGCTGCACTTGCATATTGCGAACCATCGCCTGGTCGGCATGAGCCTGCGCCTGCAAACTGCTTGCTACTGCTTTGTCGGCTTCTAGCGTTGACTGCATACTGGCGAGCATCGCTTCATCAGAATTGACTGTCGAATGGCTAGTATCTTCGGTCGTTTTCTGTTGATCGTAAGCCTCGTGACTGACTGCTCCTACGCGCACAAGACTTTCGTAGCGCTGCGCTTCTCTTTGGGCAAGCGCTGATTGCGCTTTGTCTCGGGCCACAGCAGCTTCTGCTTGCTTGACCAGTGCCGCATCTTTAGTGACGTTCGCCTGAGCCTGGCGCACTTGGGCTTGATCCTTCATTTCGACGGCAATCGCTTGCTCGAGTTGGGCCGTTAGTTGACGCGGGTCGATCGTAAAGAGGACATCCCCGGCTTTAACAAAATCGCCTTGCTTGAAGTGCACTTTGGTCAGTTGTCCGACGACCTGCGATTTGACTTGCACAGTCGAATAAGCCTGGACAGTGCCGATGACATTGATTTCGACAGGGATCGTCTTTTGGGTGGCAGCGGCGATAGTGACTGGAATTGCACGTTTAGGTGGTTTCTTATCATCGTGCCCACTGTTGGAATGGTAGTAAAAGTAACCGGCTACAGCGGCAAGCAAGAGGAGTATTACCGCCACCACAAGTGGTGTCTTGCTCTGCCGTTTCTCAGTGCGACCGCCTTCGTTTACCGACGATTTCTCCCCATACTCTAAATCGAGACCTTCAGTGGAACCTGGTTTATTCAAAAGCATGTTGCTGCCTGCCGTTACGAATGGAGATCCCGTTTGCGTGTATCAGGAAAAGCTTCTCTCAAAATAGACATTGCTTCCATCACTTTCAATACTTTCTTTTCCGGCAGTGGAGCAAGCGCTCGAGAAAGTTCAGACACTGCATACTGATGCAATTCCTGAAAATGCTGGGTGCCTGTGATGCTGAGCTTCAATTCGACAAAGCGCCTTTCATGGGGATGCTCGGTACGTTCTACGAGTTTCCGCTGAACCAGGCGGTCGATTGTAGCAGAGGCGGTGGCACTGCTCACGCCCAGGTGCTCCGCTAGCGCTGAGAGTGAAGCGCCGGGATTTTCATGAAGAAACCCGAGTATGCGTACCTGAGCGATCGACGACGTAGACCCAGTCTGGTCTTTTACCTTGTTGCGGATGAATCGCATGATCGACCAGATCGAATCCATCAGCTCAGCCGCACAACGGCTGGAATTTACTTCCACGGTGGCCATAGGCACCTCTCGGGCACTTCGTAGGGTCACTAACGGTTAGTTAGGCTAACTGTTAGTTCAATGATAGCATTCGCACCCAAAAGTGATAGTCTCCGAATCAGGTTCATTCGCCCGGTAACAGTTGAGAAGCGCACATACGATCCCATCAGTTCCAACTTCAATGTTCAAGAGCGTCAGAAACCCGCGCTAGAGCTCACTTACGTTTATCGCTTTTGGAACCATCCTGCCAACATGGCGTCCAATCTAGGACAATACTCATAAGGAATCGCCCCGTGAAATCCCAGCTCATTGCCATCCTCAGCTTTACAGGCCTATTAGTTGGTTCAATGATGGCTGCGGAAGCTGCGACAGAGATGCCGATGGTCTGCGAATCATCGGTGCTTGACGCACCAATGTCGGCGGTTTGGCAAGCACTGAGAGCTGAGCGCACCAGCGACCCGGCTCACAGACACGTAATTTCAAGATCGGGTAACGATTGCATAATTACGGAACGATTCGAGCATTTACCTATTGTTGGCTGCGCCACGTGTACCTATAAAGAGATCGAATCGGAAGACACTCTCCAGTATCAAATGCTTTCATCCGACAAACTTAAAGCATTTGAAGGAGTCTGGCTACTGACGCCGCAAAACGGTGGTATGCAAACGTTGCTGAAACTTAGCTCGCGCATCGATAGTGGTATTAACGCGCCCTTCAGCAAAAAGATTACCCACGATGTCACCAGTCGATCGATTCACCAAAGATTAGCTGAAATCAAAAGTATTGCCGAGAGAAAGCAAACAGCGCTGATTGCGGAATAACAAATTGATGCAAGTAGCTTTGGAAATTACGAGCGCCGGTTCGCTTGTTGTTGCTCTCTAAATGCTGTGCGCATCAGATCCAATGGTGGCATGCGCTCCGTCCAAAACTGAAATGCAAATGCCGCTTGCCGGATCAACATCTCGGCCCCATCGCAGGTATTCAAACCATTCTCCTTGGCAAATTTCACAAGCGGAGTTGCCTCACCCGTGCGGGAATAGACCATATCAAAAACAAATGGACCGTCGTTCTTGAAGCCTTTCAGCCAGTCCGTGATCGGCTCAGGGGTAGCTATCATCGTTTGACCAATCGGTAGTGTGTTGACGATCAAAGAAGCATCACTAACGGTGCCAACATTTTCCAGCGCTACAACTGATATTTTGGTCGCCGATGCCAATAAAGGCGGCGCTAAATTCTGCACAAGTCGATCCGCCTTGTGCGTGTCGCGCACGACAATTTTTAGATCACTAACTCCTAATTCGATTAAAGCCAATATCGCCGCTTTTGCGGCGCCCCCTGCACCCAGTAGACAGGCAATCGCAGGTGTTGATTGAGCAAGCGCAGACCCCAGGGCACTTGCGAATCCGCCCAGATCCGTGTTGTGACCCTCCATGCCACCATCGGCAAGGAAGCGAACAGTGTTGACGGCGCCTACGTTTTTGGCCGCTTTTGATAGTTTCTTGCAGCGCGAAAAGACATCGAGCTTGTGAGGTATTGTCACGTTCAAGCCCTGGATGCCCTGGTTGCGTAAGGCTCGCAATTTTTGCTCAAGCGCCGCGGGCTCAATATCGTAAAGTTGATAATCACCCTTCATGCCGAAGTGTGCGAGTGCCGCTTTATGCATGGCTGGCGAAAGCGAATGCGAAACCGGATGCCCGATTAAGCCGAGCAAGTAGGTAGCGTTTTCACTCCCGCTATCGCTATCTTTAGACATCGCGGCCGCTCATGGGCGCTTTAATAATTACTGGCCTGTACAGTCGCTACACGCATGCGCTTAATACCAGCCCCGGCTGCCGCTGTCATCACTTCCACCACGGCTCTTTCCTTGGTATCACCGTCGGCATTAACCACGCAAGGAATATCTTTATTGCCCAGCTTCTTGATCACTTCTTCGATTTTTTGCTGCAACTGTGCTGGATCTTTAGCATCGACGAAATTGCCATTGATGGCGATTTGCCCTTCCTTATCTATGTCGATAAAGACGCCTTTGCTTTCATCGACTTTTTTGGCGTTTTTGGTTTCCGGCGGTTTGATCTTCAAATCGGATTTGTCGATCAACGGCGCAATCAGAATCATGATTACAAGCAAGACGAGGAAAACGTCTGTGAGCGGCGTGACGTTGATTTCGGTGAACTCATCACCGGCTGCTCCCATTGACATACCGCTTCACCTCCTTCGTGTGCTCGGGTGCCAGTCTCAGGCACCACGCTCTGCGAACTGCTTTTATCCTTCAATTTAGTGCGAGTGTGCTTCGGTGCCGACGAAGCTCAAGAAGAGAAGCTTGAGCAGCAGAAAGTCATCGTTGAAACGCTTCACATTGTTTGTATAAGTGTTGTTGAAAACAACCGCCATGATGGCGACGATCAGACCATACCCTGTAGCGATCAGAGCTTTAGCCACACCGGTCACAACTACGGGGGTGCCACCACCGGCGGCGCCGAGTTGATCGAGTGTGAAAATAACGCCGACCACTGTTCCGAAGAGGCCAAGGAAGGGACAGACGGCACCAATCGTACCGAGAATAACCAGATTCTTTTCCAGTTTACGTGTGACCAAGCCGACCGTGATATCGAAAGCTTTGGAGAAGTCTTCTTTTTGTTCAGCCATCAAGCGCACACCTTCTTCCGCCACTTCACCGACGACTCCACCGAGGCGACTGCAGTTGGCCTGTGCTTTTTGCAATTGCTGACTTTCCAGCTCACGTTGCAGCTGATGGATGAAT
>CAJCHQ010001012.1 GCA_903970295.1 Bryobacterales bacterium | reverse complement strand
CCCGCGTTCGGGGTTTTATTTGCGTGACCGCTCATCCCAAAGGGTGCGCTGCGCATGTTCAAGAGCAAGTCAATTACGTCAAAAAACACGGTGCCATTGAAAAATCCCCCAGAAATGTCCTGGTGATCGGTGCCTCCACGGGTTATGGACTGGCTTCCCGCATCACCGCCGCTTTTGGCGGCAAGGCTAATACTCTCGGTGTTTTCTTCGAAAAGCTGCCAGTTCCCGGAAAGCCAGCCACAGCCGGTTGGTATAACTCCGAAGCAGTGGCGAAATTGGCTCAGGGGGAAGGGCTCTATGCCGGAAACATCAATGGGGACGCGTTTTCGGACGAAATTAAGCAACAGACCGTCGCAGCCATCAAAAAGAACATGGGAAAGGTCGACCTGGTCGTTTATAGCTTAGCCTCCCCTGTGCGCACCAGACCCGCAGATGGCATCACTTATCGATCCGTGCTCAAACCGATTGGCCAGACTTTTTCTGCCAAAACACTCGACACCGACAAAGAATTGGTCAAAGAAGTAACCATCGAGCCAGCGGTCGAGAAAGAAGTCGAAGATACAGTCGTGGTCATGGGTGGCGAAGATTGGCAAATCTGGATGGATGTTTTGAAGAAAGCCGATGTTCTGGCTGATAACGCAGTCACCGTGGCTTATTCCTACATCGGCCCGGAAGTGACATGGGCAGTCTACAAAGACGGCGCTATCGGCAAGGCTAAGAAAGACCTCGAACAGACCGCCAAAAACATCACGTCCGGCATGAAAGACAAGGGTGTGAAAGCCTACGTGTCTGTCAACAAAGCCGTCGTGACGCAAGCTAGCTCGGCGATTCCGGTGGTGCCGCTCTACATCTCATTGCTTTTCAAAGTGATGAAAGAGAAAGGTCTCCACGAAGATTGTATCGAGCAGATCCACCGCCTGTTCAGCGAACAGCTGTATAACGGCAAGACTCCCAAGCTAGACGAGGAAGGGCGCATCCGTCTCGATGACCGAGAAATGAACAAAGATGTGCAAGCCGCCGTGGCGAAACTCTGGCAAGAAGTAACAACCGATAACCTTAAGCAGATTTCTGACTTCGACGGTTATAAGGCTAATTTCTTAAAGCTCTTTGGATTCGGGCTGTCAGGCGTCGATTACGACCAAGCCGTCGACCCGACCAAAATCTGAATCGAAGCTAGAGCCGCATCAGCTTGCTTTTTCGCCCTAAATAATGATTTCAGTCTCAGGTCTTCTTGGTAACCTGAAGGCTAAAATTGGTCACTCGAGCCTAGCTTGCAGACAGCACGCGCGGCAGAGCCCGATTGATTTCGCCAGCCGCAGCTATCCGATAAATGAAAAGCCCCATCCCGCTAAGCGACACCGAAGCAAGTATTGCGTCGCTGACATCGGATACAGACGTCCAGAACTTGGCACTGGCTGCAGACGGATCTTTACCGGATACGATTGCTGCCGGCAACCATCGTCCGCCTAATTCTGGTCTGACCGTCAGAAATTGCTTACTGGCAATATTTGCCGTTTGGGCTGCCAGCCTTGCTCTACTTTTCTTATTGCAATTGGGCAAAACCGGCTTCGGCCTCAAAGTCTGGCCGATGGGTGAGGATAGGGTCTGGATCAATCTCCTGCAAAATAATCACGGAGCCGGCGTGGGGCGCGCTTTCTGGCTAATCAACGATCGCAACCCCCTCAGTCCCTGGTGGTATGTTCTGGCGTCGCCTCTGATTCTCGGTCACGACTACGGCATATACGTCGTGCGCAAATTAGTCGATCTCTGTCTGGCATCGATCACTTTTTTTCTTTTCGATCAATTGGGCAATCAGAAAAAAAGAGGTTTCGCTTTATCCTGCGGAATTCTAGTTTTGTTGTGGAATTTTTCTTATTACTACAACGAACAGATCATGTGGAATTTCCTCATGGCGTTAGGGCTGACCGCTTCCAGCATTTTGTTTTACGCGAAATATTTAGACAGCGGCCGACGTACAGGCACTGACCTGGCAGTCAGCGTAGTTGTCTTTTTCGCTGCCTTTTCCAGCTACACCTTGCAGTGTGGTGCCATTTTTGCCAACTTCTGCCTTGCCCTTTTGAAGAAAAGCCCAGGTCAGCCCCTCTATCGAAGAATTCAATTGGCCGCGACGGATGCGGGCATTTTCGGCGCCTTGTTTGGCCTCTATCTGCTTTCCTGGGCGACGACATCCCATCCCCTGGGCAGCGGTTACGAGCTGCACACGCGCTTGATTAAGAAACAACTTTGGCCTTCGATTCAAAGTCTTTTCTGGCAAGTCGATTACACGAATCTGCTCAATGGTGTAATTGCGGAATGGTCTCGGCCGGTGTTGATCGGCTCGACCGTGACTTTTTTGGCTGGCTTCTATTTTGTCTTTGCTCGAATCTGGAAACGCGATGCTATTGTAGTCAGCCCTGACAATGCAAACACTGGCATTAAGAGCATCGGCAGCGCAAACGTAGGCACCGCAAACGCCGGAACTGTCTACTTTAGCGATAAACAATTTGCGCTTTCGGTTCTAGCTGTAATTGCTGCTGTCAGCATCCCGACTGTACTACTCGAGTCAATGAGCGATGTTTGGTTTCCAGGAACAAGAATTCGCATGATTGGCGAATTCGTCAGTCCCTGTCTTTTCGGTCTGCTAATCGCTATCGCGCACTCAGGCATTGGCAGAATAAATGTGAATGCCGCCAGACAAACCGCTATCGTAGCTTTTACAGTTTTGGCTGCAGCGGCAGCTCTTATGGGATTGCAGTACAACCAGAGACTGTCAGCCCAAACCGCCTTCGAGCGGCATCTGGTGGAAGGTCTGCGCTGGTATCTTCTGCCCGATAAACAAGCACAGTATTTTATGGTACGGCTGGACAACTGTCATTGGTTTATGTCGCCTACTCTCAACGACACTTTTATCCAAACCGCATTCAATCAGCAAACAGTACATCTGCGTGTTCTATCCAAAGAAAAAACACCGCCTGGATTTGAAAACAATTGGGTGGTCGAGATGGACGCCAAAAACGTCAAGCACGCCGGATACGACACTGCTAACAACCTGGTGCCCTGGGAGCGAGTGGTGTTAGTCTCCTACGACGGTCATCGAGTGCATTTGATCAATCCTGTCAAACCGGCAGATGTGCGCGGCTATCAGGTCCTATTCAAAAGCCATGCACCAATTTCTCAACCAGCGGCTGGGGAGAAGAAAGAATGAGTACCCTGGCGCCGGAGCGCGTGACAGAGGTCGAAACAGGCGCTGGGGAGTCTGCGGAATTTCTTCTCAGCAAGCGGAATATCTTATGCTCGTCGATTTTGGCTCTCTGCGCTCTTCTGATTGCGCTGTTCCATAATTTCTCGGTCGAACACCCGCCTGTGACTATGGTTTACGACTCCGGTCATTATCTGAAAGTGACTCAGACGATTGCGCAGTTTTTGATCGAATCGCTGCGCGGGCACATGCACTCCAAAATGTTGACGACTCCTGAATTCATTTGGGACGTGAAGCTAGACGGCCCGATTTTGCCAACTTTCTTCGCTGCGCTATTCACCTTGCTAGGCAAAGTGCCGCAATTGCATGATGTCAAATTGTTCATTGTGGTGCAATGCATATTCCATGCCCTGGATGTTTTCTTGATTTGGATGTTGGGTTTCAGACTGTCTGCAAATCGCCTGGCTGCTTCAATTGGCGCCTGTTCATACATGCTTTACCCGGCGGCGCTTTTGCAGACCGAGAGATTTTTGACAGAGCCGTTTGCGACACTATTGTTGTTGCTTTTCGCTTTGACGATTACCAATCGCAACTTCACGTTTAAACAAGCAGTTATTAGTGGAGCACTTGCAGCACTGGTGTTCATGCTGAAAAGCGCCCTCGTCATAGCCATAGCTTTGGCTGTCATCCTCAAGCTTTTTATCGTGCGACCGCGCGGCAAGTTTGTTCTTGGCTCTTTGCTTGGTCTGGTTTTGACGGTGGCACCATGGGCGGTGTATAGCTATTTGCATGTGGGACGAGTTTTATTCACCGCCGATCGTGAGGTGTCCGTCAACTTCGCTCTTGGTTTCGACCGAGAGTGCGAAGGCGTGCCCGCGATTCTTCGGGGACCTTTCTGCCGTATGGTTTTCGACCTCGATGCACCAGTGCAATCGGCAAGTGGTTTGTTTGTTTCGCATCCTCTCGAGTACATCGGCTTCTTTTTCCACAAGGCAACAAAACTGATTTGTTTGCCATGGAATGATTTCAATGACTCGGTATTCGGAGTCGGTACCGATGTCCAGCGCATCCTGCATCTCTTCTTCGCTTTTGCCGCTATTCTCGGCGTAGTCAGCTTTCTCGCCAATTACAAAAACGTGTCTAGCGATCGTGCTGATGCCGGCACGATCTGCTTAGCTTTGATTCTCGGTCACTTCGCCTACACCCTCGTCCAACCGATGCCTCGCTATATGATCACCAGCACGCCTTTGCTGGCTGTCTTTATCGGTTTGGCTGTGGCTTGGGCGCTGAAGAATGGATTCAAGCGCAGTCTACCGGCACTGGCAATTGCCAGCTGCCTCACCGGTCTGGTGCTGGGTGTCTACTACGGATGCCGCTTCGAAACCTCTGAAAAGACAGTTGTCCTGAACTCTGGCCAATCGCTTCTTCGCAATATCGATTTGAGCCGGCTGAATGTGCCCGTGAGCCTTGACGCTGCGCTGCTTCTGGTCGATGGCAGCAATCTGTCCGCTGATACGCGAGTGGTTGTGAATGGGACCGAATTGCCTGACCGCTTGTTACCGATTTACGAATTCGATCCGACCTTCTATTCAGGCACAGCGAGAGATTCGCTGATGACCATCGCTTTGCGATCGATGTATCCATCATATTATTCATTGCGCCAATGGAACGCAATTTATGTTCCTCGCGCGCTGATAAAGACCGCAAACAATACATTTGCCCTGACGCAGAAACATGGACAGATAAGCGTCTATGCCGACCCGCTTGGTACCAGACGTCTACCGACACTGGAGTTGATCAGCGTCGAGAAGATCTTTGATGATCCCGTGCGGGCTGATGGACGTTTCCTCGATCCAGTCGTTTGTGCCAACACAGTTAATGCCGAAAAATTTGTCCTGCAGGAGCAAGACGGAACCGTTCGCAATCTCGATTGCAGCGTCAGGATGAAACTCCTTTTCGGAGAACAAATCAGGGACGCGCAGGCGAACAAGTATCGCTATGTCGAGCCTGGTGATAGACCGGCGGTAGTAGGCCGGGCCGTTGACCCGTCAGACGTCAAGCTCATAGCCGATGCGAAGTTGGGTTGCAGCCGAGCCAATCGTCAGTTTCTCTTCAATATGAACTCGAGCGCAGGCAGTTACCTCGTCAAGATATCCGGACAGGCGAAGCGCCTTGGCGGCGGCTCCTCTGTCAGCTTGAAAGCCCTGGTGACGGCTCGTAACGGTCGCCTGCAAAGTTTTGCTCAAACTCCGACTCGGCTGGACTTGACAAACGATTGGCAGTACTTCGACGTTGAAGGCATCGTGCCCAGCTACTCAATGCATGGTGCGCGTCGAGTCGACGTGGAGTTTTATCCCAAGGATTCTAATCTTCTTGATGCCTATGGTTTGAAACGCGGTTGCTGTGATGCTATCTTTCGTGATGTGAAAGTGACGATCACCCCGGTTTACATCCCGGCGTGCACGTTTGACCGAAGAGTAATCATGTAGATGAATGCGAGCAGATAAACGTGCGTAAGAGATGTCTGTGGATTGTCAACCATAAAACTTTGATGCCGATCGAATTCGGTTTGTTGCGATCTTTCGGATTCGAAGTCTACATGCCAAAGATTATTCCGAACGATCCCAATTACCGCAGCGCCATCGTAGACTACTCGCTAGATACGACACTGTCTCTCGATCGATACATGATCGATTTTCTCAACCGCCATCATTTTTATGAAGAGCAGTGGTCGAGCGCACTCACCGACATGTTGAACGAAAATTTCCAGCTCCTGATCAGTTCATGGTCTGGCTATACAACACCTTTGTTCGAGGCTATTCGAAAATTCGAAGGAGCGGTGGTGGCGAGAGTCTTCGGACGTGAAGATCCAGCGCGTTACACCGATCATTTCCCCGGGCAAATGGATGCTCCCGTGCTCATCGATAGAATCGGTTCTGGTGCTTGCAAGTTTTGGTTTGGACAAGCTTTTGATAATCTCTCTGAAATCGAGCACGAGAATATTCAGAAGCGCGCTCTCTATCTGCCCGTTGGCTTACCCCGCGAATATTTCGATTGCGAAAATACCTGGATCGGTGATGATCCGTCAGCGCTATTTCTCTGTCCTCATATTCTGGACAGCGGCTATTACGCTAACGTGTATAAAACGATCAATGAGGATTTTACGGGGTTGCCACTGAAAATTTTCGGGCGCCAAATCGATAAGCCGAAAGACGATAGAGTTTTGCATTATCTTGGCGACGACGAACTGATGCAGCTGTATCGCCGAGTCAGAGTGATGGTCTATCCGTCGATCGAGCCCAGGCACCTGCACTATTCTCCACTGGAAGCGATGATTGTTGGCTGTCCCGTGTTGTATCTCAATTGCGGTTTGCTGGAAAGACTGGCGGGCAAAAGACTGGCTGGATCGTGCGCGGATAATGCCGAGATGAAGGAAAAAGCAAAGCGTCTTCTCGCCGGCGATAAAGCGTTGTCTGAGGCGATTCAGTCAAGCCAAAAAATAATATTGCAAAAGCTTTCCGATCAATCGGTACACTTAGCTTGGCAGGCAGCCATGCAAAAAATGGGTTTTGCCGGGGTCGATCGAGGTCCGGTGAGTGAGGCAATGAATGGCTCTGGCAGCCAGCCGCCGTGGCCCGCTTGCGTCCTGGATTGAATTTTATTTTGATTTGCTTCGAAGACCACCCAGCCTAATCCAACCTAATGAGCATGATGATTGCGCGATGAATGAACTAGAAAACTTGTCGAAGAGGGTCGGTCATAAAGTCAAGCAGAAAATGCGGCTGGGCGAGATCAAGCGCGCTGTAAAAAACACTCGCGATATAGATGCTTACCTGCACCGCCTCGAACAAATAATCGAATCGAATCATCTCCGAGTGCTGGCTGAAATCGATGATTTGCGTAAAACTTCTCGGCAGCAGAGGGAACGGCTGCTCAACGATCTTGATGCAATCATCAAGTTTCGATTTAATGCGGTGCAAGATCAGATTCTGCGCAAACCTTCTTATATTGATGCGGGAAAATTCGTTTTATTCAGCAGTTCACTGATGGAGCTTGTGATTCCATCGGATGATGCAGGTTTGATCGCCTATGTTGAAAGACATGGGGCGGAATTTATCGAACCCGGCACGCGCAGTGTAATTGAATCGTGCCTGCGAGCTGGCGACGTGGCTGTCGACATCGGTGCCAATTGTGGTATTCATGCTGTGGTCATGGGCAAGGCAGTCGGCGAAACCGGAATTGTCTATGCTTTTGAACCTACTCCCAGTGTCGCTGCGGCGTTGCGTTTTACCGCTTTGCTCTCGGGTTTGCGTCACATGCAGATTTATCCGACCGCAGTTTTGGATAAGCCCAAACGCACGAAGTTGTTTTCGTTCAATCACAGTCCTGAAAATTCAGTCTTCGCTAATTTCGACGTTAACGCGCAATCAGTTACGTCTATCGATGTCGAAGCTTGCAGTCTGGATTCTTTCTTTCCCGAAGGCACTCGGGTTGATTTGGTCAAAGCCGACGTCGAAGGCGCTGAGCCACTGGTTTTCAAAGGCATGCAGCGTGTCATCCAAGAGAATCCTCAAATCAAGATCATCATGGAAATGTCGCCTTCTCACTTCGAAAGATCTGGTATCAGTCTCAAAGATTTTTTCAGCCATTTAATCGAGCATGGATTCATGGTGCAAGCTATCGATGAGCAAAATGGTGCCTTGCACGTTACTGATCTGAACGAAATCAACCAGGCAACAACGATGAATGTGCTTGTGCGCAAAGTGCAATAAATAAGTGACAAGGGCAGCGTCTTTGTCTTTTTGATGTTTTGGATATAAATGATCCTCCGGGCAGTTGACCGGATCATCCTCAAAAGATTTAATCGTCCCGAATCGAACATAGCTGCCGTTCGTGCTATATTTAACGATATGGTTAAACATTATTCTGAACAACTCGATCGAACTTTTTTTGCCCTGTCAGATCCGACACGGCGAGCAATCATCGGTAACTTAGCCGCCAAAGGAACATGCTCGGTTCTTGAATTGGCTGAGCCTTTTGCCATGTCTTTACCGGCAATTTCGAAACATCTCAAGCTTCTCGAAAGTGCCAATCTTATAAAACGAACTCGGCAGGGGCGTGTTCACTACCTCAAACTGTGTGCAAAACCTATGTCTGAAGCAAATGACTGGCTGGCGGTTTATCGCCAATTCTGGAACGAACAATTGGATTCGTTGGAAACCTATCTCAATTCACAACAAGACGAGGACGATAAAAATGATGACGACCAAGACTGATACCTCGATGCTCAAAATCTCTCGAACGGTGAAGGCTCCGGTGGACAGGGTGTTTAAAGCGTGGACCGAGCCCACTCAGATGTCGAAATGGTTTGGTTGTGGCGGTACCAATGGAGTGCAGATTGTTCAAGACCTTCGCGTTGGCGGCGAGTACTCGGTCACTGCCCATTTAGACGATGGAAAAATAATT
>CAJCHQ010001011.1 GCA_903970295.1 Bryobacterales bacterium | reverse complement strand
ATTATCTTCTAAAGTTAAAGGTGGGCAGTGTGAAACCCCAACCCCGCCTCGCTTCTGGATACTGATTCGGCGTCTCCTCTTTTAGTTCGGCGCACATGCCCAGGTATTGAAAAGTGTAGTATTCGCCGCGCATTTGGAAATCGAGTGATTTTATAAAAGCATCCGGATACATATCCACAACCATTAAGGGCATCTTCGGATCGGCTGCATGCATCTCCTCATTTTCTTTTCCAGTCAACTCGAGCAACTTCTTGCGTTCCCCTATCGGTAATTGCGTCAGCTGTTCGTAGAAGGCTTTACTGGCGTCGAACGAGCCAACACTTTGACTGTGGTCGCCAGGCAAAAAAGCATAGAAATCTTTGTCTGCTTTTGCGATTTCTTCTTTGCGAGCGACAGTGCGCGGTCCCGGCTCATGAGCGCGAAGCATTTGATTGAATGCATGCGCCTCGTTTTGCAAAACGACGAGACGCTCGGGCGTGACACCTCGATCCTTAGTGTCACAACGTCCTGGATCTTTCTCTGCGCCTGAATTGGCCATAATCATTCCCAATGAAAGCAGTATTTTAGTGCCGATTTTTAATGCTCACAATGGTGGAAGTACGCTGCTACTTCTCTCGGGAATTCTAAGCCGCGTAATTTCCCCGCTGACTTTGTGGCCTAACCAATTTATTGTTGGGGAGCTTACTTTGCCCTACCGCTCAAGACGCGGCAACTCTTTTTAAATGTGCCGATTCACTTTACGTCGAGACCGTTGAATGACTGGAGACAACCTGGCGATTAGCGATTCAACATCCGCAACCAAGGGCGATGCCACCATAGCCATGGCGGATACTCAGTCCAGCACATTGGGCGGCGACCTTTTGTCCAGAAAATCGGTAAGCCAAAGCACTCACGGCAGCCGCGCAACTCACCTGAAACATGCCAGCCATGGCACTTCCGCGGGCAAGGATCAGACTGCCAAACAAGTAAGAACAGACCCGGCACCACCTCGATTCACTTCTTATTCAGCATATAAGCGAAGCTCAGATCAATATTGGCAAAGAGTGGACGAAGCCAAACATACACACCATTTGCTCGCCGAGTTTCCTCCGGTGTTCGTGCGGCCAGAGGCGCCCACGGCGTCACCACCACCGGATATCGATCTAGAAAATGCGCAAGGCACGCTGCCCACACTTCATGACATGAAGACCGCATCAAAACAGCTTTCGCGACTGGCATTTGGTGATAACAAACAACCGTTTTTCGATTTGGGTCCTGTCGATGAGACTGAATTCAAACGAAGATATACCGAAGAAGCTGTGAGACTGGGTCAGCAAAATGGCTTCGACAAGAAAGAAGTGCAAACCATCGTCCAGGGTATTTATTCATTCGAAGACGGCGGCTGGGGTACCCATGACACCTTGTCCGGCATGCCATCGGCGCTGGTCGCGGATGATGCTCCTGGACAAACGAAAATAGCTGATCTGCGCGACAACTATCACCCCAAGTCGACCGGTGTTGGCTACAACCAATTATTGCGGGCAACGACAATGCTCAATCTTGATACGCACGGCGACGACATCGTCGCCAGCCTCAAGTTCGATGCGCTCAATGATCCCAAACGACATGACTTGTTGCTGGCAAAAGCGGATCTGGTCCAACATCTGAAAGCTGCTATGGATAAGGAACTCAGGTCCTTGGGACATAGACTAGGGGGCAAGCACGCGAGTGATTACCTTACCGCGGACGGAAATGCCACCGATCTTCTTTATCATACGTTTGCCGGCTCGAAAGCCAATACATCCCTAGGGCTGCCTGCTTCCGAAATGTCGAATGCGATTCACGCGCTCAATCTTGACGAAGACATCGGACCGATTATGCAAGCACAAGAACTTTCAGGACTTTTGAGTTTTGCTCACGATCATAACTTCGCCCAATTGCTGGCCCAAGAAGTGACCAAGACAACAGCCCGTGCAGCAGCCTATGATGCGCTTCCTGACGACAAAAAAGCGAAAGCAATTGGCGAGCTCTTTGCTTTGTTGCATCCCGCGGACATATCGGCTTCGAGCACAATACCGATTACGGATCAGGATTTGTCCAGTCTTCGGGCAAAGATTCTGGGATTAAAGGCCGGACCGGACGAATCAGTGGACCGTCAGAATCTCACCAACGGAGAGTATGCTCTGCTCAATCTTGGGATACTGACCTTGAAACGCGTGGGCGAACAGACTGGACCTCTGTCACCGGATGCGTCACTGTTGTTGGACAAGCTGACCAATTCTTATCGAGGGGGCATCACGGTAGAAAGCTTGATACCGGCCGCTGTGGAATTAGTCAATTTGGCTGGACCAGGTGCCGCTTCTGCAATGCTTCAGCCGGCCAACGATACCTATCCAACAACCAACTTCTTCACGCGAAAAGGCTACTACGCAAATGGCATCACCAATGGCCGGTCGGCTGGGGAGCTCTTGATGCAGATAGATAGAATCATGCACGGCCTCAATCGCGACCCGAACAAACCAGGACAGGCGCAGTTTGAGAAGATATTTCAGGAATGAAATTGTACATTATGTCAAAAATCCACAATTTGCTTGTCGAAAATTACATCATTTCTATTGTGCAATTGTTGTTAACTAGAATCGTCCACGATTCAAACAGTTCACTAGTTCACTATTCGATTAGTCGACAATACGACTATCGAAATCTGCGCAATTGAGTCACACACAAGGACTAAGTCTATGAGTCCACCTGATCTGCAAATCTCGATCCGAGCTGCTCAAGTTGAAGACGCCAGTGCTTTTGTGCACTTGCACTTCCAGGCGGTGCACGCCATGGGCGCGGCCAGTTATGAAAAGAGCATTTTGGACTCATGGTCCAACTCTAAATTTGACGAGCGCATTGCCGCTCTCGAAAAAAATATAGATGAGAATCCGGACGGAGCCTTTAAACTGCTGGGTGAAATAAACGGTGTCATTGTCGGACTGGGCGAGGTGGTGCCCAAAGCTAATGAATTGCGCGCCGTTTACGTGGCGCCTTCAGCCGCACGACTTGGTGTCGGTTCGGCCATCCTTGCGAAACTGGAAGATGTTGCCAGAGCCAACGGTTCAACTGAATTGTGGCTTGACTCATCCCTGAATGCCGAACCTTTCTATCTTGCTCATGGCTATCAGAGTGAAGGCCGCGCTTTTCATGAACTGCGTTCTGGCGAGAAAATGGACTGTATTAAAATGCGCAAGCGTCTGTAAGCAATCCATTTGAGCACCGCCTGTGTTTCCGATAATGTATATTATGTTTCATTTCCGATCACTGCGTCCCGAAAACTCCACTAAGACAGGCTTTCGGGGCTCGCACCTGTGTTGCTCTCAGACGCGTTTTTGGATCCTTCGGCGAAGAAATATACCGGAATTCAAAATAAACTCAGAATCTGCCAACCACGGGTTGCGAACTGCGGCCGCCGGAGATAAAAGAAGAACGGTTGTTCTGCTGGGCAGGAAAGACTTCAAACATCCGATCCATCGCTTCAGCGCTGACGCATAACTTGAATTGATACTCATCGAGCAGTTGAAATTGATCGGGGGACAGGTCTTTTGAAAACCGCTCGATAAATTCCTTTCTCGGCAATCTGCGCACACCATCATCCTTCCGAAATTGCAGTTCGGTTACTTTCGGTACTACATAAGGAACGTCCGGTCTGATCACCGCGATGCGAATGCCATTCCAATGAAATTTGAAATCCGGCAATATGTGTCCTCTGAAGTCACTACGCACCGCCCAAAACTGCAAAGTCTTGATCATTTCGAGCAAGATCGAGAGGCGCTTGCCTTCATCCGATACTGCACTCAAAACATCAGCAAGGTAGGTGCCAAAGTAGAAATCTGTGATCGGTCCGGATAATTTGGCCGCGGCATCATCTTTGCCCTTGACCGAATAGAGCAATGTCCTCAGCGAAGACCGGCTGATCACTTGATTGAATTCAGGCGAGAAGTTCTTTCTCAAACTTTCGTACCTGATAGCCGAATCATCTATGCCGCGAAACACCAGGGGTGCACCAAAATGCTGACAGGCTTCCAGAAAGCGCAGACCGATATCGACTTCGATATCCGATGAAAAGGGCATCAGACAGACGCAGAGGGCTCTGCCATGGCGCCAAACTTCTATGCCTCTGGTACTTTCCTTCGGCACATAAAAATTAAATCGATGATTATCATCGAATAATTGATCCTCATCGTGCCACTGTGGTGATACCAAACGGGGAGTGCCATTATCGGTCAGGCATATACCAAGCTTATCCACTAAGTCTCTGACTCTCGGTACAGATGCAATGTTGGCATACAATACGATCGACATATATTCTCCTGCCCGAGCGTCATTTCGCTTGACGCAGCTGATCACAATATGGATATCAAGCGTGACTCGAGTGTGACACGGAAAGAACAACAGTGGGGAAACTACGAACCCAGAGCGATAATTGTATTACGCCAACAAATTTCGATCTCTCATATTGCTTAATCAAGAATCGGTGACTTGCACACTGTCGGGGAAGGTAATCCGTTCGCTTCTTCTTCAGCACGCAACTCCGAAAGGGCGGCAGTATTTTAATTTAGCACCGCATCCAGTACCAATTTATCAACCCAGGCATGACGCTGAACAAGTTCGCGCGTGCTTGTACCCTGTGTCTTGGACTCCATTTGCACGATCAATCCCATATCTTCCGTGATCAATCCAAGCGAGATCAGTCGCGCCGCGTCTGCTTCGGTCACAGCGCTGGGGATATCGATCATTTGCTGTCCGAGCAGCAAACCATCCAGTTCTGCCTGGGAAATGAACTGTTTTTGCTGCAATACCTCCCCTAGTTGCAAACCAGATGAGAGCTGGGATTTGACGGCTTCCATCAACTGCTCGATTGTGATGATTCCCGAAGCGACGCAGAGCTGTCCCAGTCTGGGATGCGTTTCGCCGACTGCTTGCGCATTTTCAGTTGCTTTCTGTTTAAGATAATCGTTTTTTGATTGGCTATTCTTCAAAATTCGCCGGGCGCTTTCGATGGCCGCCACGCATCTTGACGCCTGCTTGCGTGAGATTTCGTCGTGCTGTACGCCCGCGCTCTGCAGGTTTGCCAGCAGCCTGCTAGACGCAGCCTCGATCTCTTCGTCGCTTGCTTTTTCGCTCAGACCTAAAACAGCATAAAGACTGATCACAACAACATCTCCGGGATTATTCTGCAAGAATATCATTGTCCGTCCGCACCACGTGTTTTGTTATTCTTTGTCGTATTGTCGACTATGCGTATGTTTTAATTATAGACTCGTGTACTGGTGTACTGGTGTACTGGTAGAATAGTGAACAACTACACTTGTCTAATAGACAAACACTGCAACAGACGATAATTTGTTTGGTCTACTGTTTTTATGGTTAAGCATTTGCATATTGCAATGTTGGAAAGGTTCACCTTCCAACTGGATTTAGGTCGTATTTCACACCTTTGGATTCTCTCGATTGGTTCCAACGCTCCTTCTCCCACCGCACTCTCGTTAAGCACGTCAGTTTGGCGAAAGAGTAATTCTGTTGCGAAGTCTTATACTTGTGCTGCCCCTGTCCCAGCAACCAGATGCAGAAAAAACTAAGGTTAGCAGCGGCGATTTCGCTGATCCTCGTCTCGATATCGTTTCTCATGGCCTACTTCGTAAAGCCGCATCCGCTCTCGATTGAGCGGGCTTTAGCGCCAGACGACCTGCAAACGCTCCCCGACCATTCAAGTCAAATTCCTCTCTCTATGAGGATTTCTAAATCGCACGGTTTGGCTCTGGTTTTTGTAATCAGCGAGTTCTCGCAAAAAAACGCCAACGCGTTGGGAGCAGTGCGGTCCTGGGCTACGGAAAAATTCGAAAAGGATCCGACCTTTTTGTATGGCTCGCAGACGACTCAAGTGCTGGAAATTCCGCCGAGCATTTTTAGCAGTTTCGCCTACAATCTTTTGGCCGGGCCCCGCATCCTGGCTGAAGATCAGGCTCTGGATTTTCTTCGAGCGACAAAGCATGAATTTCATAAGACTGAAGCCTACACTCAATTGCGATCTGATTTCTACGAATCATTCGGCAGAGATAAAGAGTCAGCGCTGCTGCTTGCTAACTACGAATTCGAGCGAGCTAAAGCAGCAGTCCCCGTCTTGCTGTCAGCCTGCTTCTGGCTAATCATGGTGTTGTTAGGGATTTATCGCTGGATTTGGGTGCACACTAGCACACGCGACAAGATTCAGATGACGCTGTCTGGATTATGGTTTATTCTCGCGACATTCTATCTGATCGAAACCTGGACGCAGAATTCAGTGCAAGTGATGCTGTCATCTTTGCTGTGTGCCGCAATTGGCTTTTATTTGCGAAGACCAATCGTCTGGTCTCGCGGCGAAGATAGAGGACTGTCTTTCAGGTTAGTCACACTCGGCTCGAAATCACTCGCTCTCTGCTCATTCTTGACGCTTTGCTTGATGGGTATCCACCTATTAACGTGGATTAAGACAGGGACTCTCGAAAACCCTGACCCGATCACGCTCTTAACATCGGGTTTGAGCGGCAACTTCTTTCACGATCCTCTTGATGTTAAGCGCAATATCGCCCGCATTATTGGCATTCTGTGGCTTATTTGTTTGGGCTGGTGCATGCGTATTCTAACGCTCGACCGCGAGCCAGACTTAGAAGCGCCTGAAACGCTCGATCAATTGAAAGATATGCCGCCTCTGGATTGAAAAGCGCAGCGACTTTACTCAGGCTAGACAATGTCCAGGTTTGCTAGAATACAGAGCTGCGCCCTTGTGTCGGAACTGGTATACGAGTCGCACTTAAAATGCGATGCCCGTAAGGGATTGAGGGTTCGAATCCCTCCAAGGGCAATTCAATTGAATTGCAAATAGCTGTGCTGGCGAATCCAAGTGGAGACCTCTTCTGGATGCGCCTTTTGGTCCGTCAGGCATGTCAGAAGAAAAATTTAGACAATGAAAAGCCCTAGATTCAAACACTCCTATCTAGTGTTAGTTCTGCAACTATGCTTTGCCTGCCTGCTTCTCGCTTCGTGCAGTAGCGTCGGGTTCGACATTACACAAGGCACCGCCCATAGTAACAGCACCGTGGGTAGTGGCGCTCTAGAACCGCTCACGGTGGCCATCTCGCCATATCAAGATATTGCCCAAATCGTCAATTCGAAAAGCCTCGGACTCGAAAAGAAATACTCAGTCAAGCTCGATTTCGTGACCATGGCCTGGGATGATATTTTGCCGGCAATTGCCAGCAATGGGCATACCGTAGATGTCGGCTTCGGCAGCTTGATCGAATATTTGAGCAAATGGCACCACATCAATGACGAGAATGACGACCCGGTAGTCTTCGTTTATCCAGCTTATGTTTTCCGCGGCGGCGCATTCATCAGCTTCAATCCGGCTGTACCGATTCTCACTCCCGAAAATATCAACGATCCAGTCATAGTAAAAAAATTTCTCAGCTTCAGAATCGGAATTCAAAAACACAATCTGTCAGAGATGGTGCTCTATTCGCTGGCCAGAAGAGTGGGTTTGAAACCCTCGCAGCTGCATACAGTGGATAACACAATCAACGACTGTCTGTTAGCTTGTGAGCAAGGCAGCCTGGATGCATCATTTGCTGGTCTGACGCAGCGCACCGAAGCCTTCAAAAGAAAAGGTCATGTCGTCTTGGCCATGGACACAGCCGGTATCGTCGATATCACTGGATTTGTGTGCAAGCGAAGCGTGCTCAAGAAAAGAGCGACGGATCTCGAATCGCTAATTGCTATCTGGTTCGATTGCTCGACTTATGTCACTAGCGACATCGATCATCACAGCGCGGCAACGTTAGCCTATCTCAAAGCCAATGCATCGACGCAATACACACTGGCTGAATTCAGAAAGGCTCTGTCGCAAGAGTATTTCCCCCGCACCTATGGAGAATCTCAAAACCAAATCGTTTCGCCAACTGGAAAATATTCAATCAACCGGATCAGCGATGAAATCGGGCAATATCTCGTCGCAACCGGGCAGGTAAAAGTCGCACCGCCAGCCCCTCAAATCAAATACATCTGGGCCAAATAACGAATTGGCACTATCGTTCAAGGTTCAATGTTCACTGGTTGCGGCGCGGGCACAGTCATTTTGGCCGCGCCGCTGGCAACAAGATACTCGCTAATTTGTTTTGCCTGTTGCGCCAATGAGTATTTCCCATCAGGCGCAACTAATGTTTTCTGCGCTTCGGCCAGTGTTTTAGGGAAATATTCCTCACCGATTGTGCGTTTGTATTCTTGAACGCTGTATTGGGTTGAGGCATTTTTCTTCAAGTAGGCGATCACTGAAGCGCTGTTATGGTCAGGATCTGTGGTGATGTAATTCGTACAGTCAAACCACATTCTGACCAGGTTTTCAACGTCTTTCTTGCGCTTCACATAAGTGCTGCGCTTACAAGCGAACCCGTTTATTTCTCCCACACCAAGAGTGTCGATACTGAGCACGACACGTCCATGACGTTTGATCGCTTCGGTTCTTTGAGGCAATCCGGCGGCGGCCATATCAAGACTTCCATTGATAGCCGCCAAAAGACCGTCATTCAATGTGGTATCGGTCAGTTTCAACTGCCAAGGCTTGAGTCCAATTTTGCGAGCCAGCATGTAGATCACCATCTGAAAACATGAGGTTCTTTGCGCTCCGATTTTGAAACTGAGGAACTTTGATACCAGTTGTTGATTATCGATATTCTTGGTTGTAATCTCGGGCACTTTTTCGTTGAAACTGATAAAACCACCACCTCGGAATAGCAGTGCCGGATAAAGATAAATGATCGGGTCGCTTTCGTTGCCGTTCATCTTTTCAATTTTGCTCATCCAGTCGGTCAAGCCGACAAATCCGACATCTACTGTCTGTCCAGCACTGGCAATAGCATTGGGAATGTCCTCCCAGGCCAGTGTCACAAGTTCTACTTGGGTACCGTACTTTTTCTCCAATCCAAGTTCTTTTTCCGCTACCAGCATGCCCACGTCTTGATAAGGCGCAATCGCTACGCGCAATGGGGGCAAATTCTCACTCGGCAAGGCGCCAGACAGATCGCTGGAGGCGCTGCCACAGCCACCACAAACAGTGGCAGAGAGAACAATCAGCAAATAACCTTTCATAGAGTCAAAGATGCTGGCGGCAGTTTTTCGATTGCCTGAATGCAAGACTTATCTCCAATAAACTGCTCGTGTCCACGAGCGAGTAACAATGGCGTCTACAATCGCGTTCAACAAGCCTAGCAAAATCGTACATAAGAAAATGACGTGCATGGAAAATGTGTTTCTGGCCGTTTGCATCAAATAACCCAGACCGATTTGCGAGCCAAGCAGTTCAGAAGCGATCACCACTCCCATAGCCGTTGCCAGCGAAAACCGGACCGTAGGTAAAAGGGCTTCCAGAACTCTTGGCATGACATAGTGTCTGGTTAGTTCACTAGGAGCGATATTGAAACTCTTGAAAAGAATTTGATGTTTTTCCGGTATTTCACTCAAGATTTGATAAGTAGCAACGGCAATATTGAAAGCGATACCCGTGACTACAAGCAGAATTCGTCCGCTTTCGGAGAAACCAAACCAGAGAAGAAAAAATGGAATGATCGCAATCGCCGGGATCGAGCGCATCGAATCGAGCATCGGAGTCAATATACGAGCCAGAATTTTCGACTTAAAAGCAACCACGCCCA
>CAJCHQ010001010.1 GCA_903970295.1 Bryobacterales bacterium | reverse complement strand
CCACACCGGCGCGCTTTGAGATCTCGGATGTCGGCGAAGCGTCGAGTCCTCGCTCAGCGAAGACGTCGGCTGCTGCATCGAGAATCGAGTTTCTCTTGTCTAAACTTTTCGGGCGGGCCATGAAACTCGTATTTTAGAGTGAGTACTCACTCAGTATAGAACGCGGGTATCGATTTTGCAAGTTAGATTGCTTACACTGACTTGCCATGCCACTGACTCTTATCTTATTTCGAGTTATTCTTCGACTCGACCGCTTTTAGATCTGGTCGCGATTGTAGCTCTTTGTCTGTTGCATATTCATAATCCAGCGCTTTCATGACCGCCCTGGCTTTTTGTTCTTTCGCTTTGTCGCCTTTTTTCGCATACGCTTCTGCCAATCCTTTGAGCGCCCCTCTTTCGGAATCGGAGAAGCTGTTGGCTTTTTCAAAATCGTGGATGGCCTGATCTGTTTTGCCCAGGAGCATATAGGCGTTGCCGCGTTCAACCCAATCTTTGCTGTTCAGATATTGCCCCAATTTTAGACGCTCATCACAGTCTGCCAATAGAGCCGGATAATCATGCAGGAAGCGATCGAGCTCTATGCGATTCAGTACATCTTTATGCCGCTCAACTCCCCATGGATGCAATTTCAGTGCTTCATCCGTTTCGGCCCGAGCTTCTTTAAAGCGATGCATATAGAGTAGCGCAAAACTTTTGAACCGGTGTGCTGCGCCCTGTTCCGGTCCCCCGATTTTCAGAGCGTGCTCGGCTGCGGTGAATGCTTCCTGATATTGTTTTAGTCGCACCAGGGATTCGGCTATCACAGCATATGCATGTTGATAGTTCGGGTATGCTTCGATGACGATTTTCATTTCGGCAATCGCTTTGGCCTCATCAACCTCGCATAATATGTCACCTTTGAGCTCATGAGCTGCGACATTTTTTGCGTCGTGAGTGAGAATGTGTTCGAGCACTTGTAGGCACTCAACCTGTTTATTCGCGAGATACAAATCCTGTGCTTTAGCCATAAGGACCGCGTCCTGCGAATTTGGATTGATAAGACCGCGCCAGATGATGGCGCGGTCGATCGAATCTGCAACTAGCACGTCTGCATTCTTTTCTCCGGCACTTTTATCCATGTTCTGTGCTTGCACGATTTCTTTTTTTGCGGCATCGAGCTTTTGCAACTTCAAGAGCACTTTCGCTCTATCCCGATGTATACCGGCAACATCCGCTCCTTTCAAGGTGATCGCTTTATCGAAGTATTTCAGCGCCTCTTCTGGATGCTGCATTTCCTCCTGGCAAATCCCCATGAGATAAAAAGCATGTTGATTTTTTAGATCGATCTGTGCCGACTGTCTACCGTCTTCGAACGCGAGATCGTACCTGTGCACCACAAACAAAATGTTTCCCCGATTCAAGCGTGCGATCACGTCGTTTGGTGAGCGGGCAATGATAGCCGACAAGATTTTGATCGCCTGGTATTTATTGCCGCTTGCTGATAGTGCGTTAGCTCGGGCGATTTCTTTTAAATTATCTTCTGCGGCACGGAGCGCTGGGGGAAACGCGAATATCAGGCAAATCATGGCTGTTGTGATAAATGCCTGCACAATTTTCGTTGATGCATTCGATTCATTCGCCATATTGCCGATCTTCCTGTTCCCGATCCGGTGCGAGCTCGCTCAAGTCTCTTCTGCGAAGGTAACACGAACTACGAACCAAGTGTGGAGACATAAAGAAATTTTCGCGGTGTTGGCGTCGACCACGAACAGCGTGCTCGAATCTTTCAACCTCAAAATGTGATCAAAGGTCTCGAGCAAAGTGACAAGGATTGCTATTTCATCACACGCTCGACGTCTCGTCCGATTTGCTGATGTCAGTTTGAGGCGAGGGCTGGGTTTCGAATGACTCTTCGTCCATGATTTCGTTGCACAGTTCAACGCAATCGTTGCAGACATAAACTCCAGGTCCCGCAATTAATTTCTTTACTGCTGCGCGTCCCCAAGTGCATCCACTCCATAATACTGAATTTAGCGTCGGGTTAGTGATATGCGAATGAAGTGCGAGTTGTAGTATGGTTGAAAGGAGTGCGTCAATTCTGTATTCACATTTGCAGGACGACATGGAAAACATTCAAGTCATTGATGAAGTGAACGGCGCGCGACCGCTCAGTCTGCAGCCCAAAACTCTGCTATATAGACCTGTGCACGTGGTACTCATGTGGTTTATGAGAAGTGTTAGTTTGTTTTTCCTGATTTGTTCAGCTATCGGCTTCCTGCAAAGCTTGGCTTATAGACCACACGGGTGGGGAGAACTGGTCGCTGCTGGAAGTTGGTATTTGCTTATCGGGTGGGCACTTGCACGACTCTCCGGAACTATGCACGATAATGACCGCATAGCGATCACCAACACCGGCATTCAATTCGACCCTAGATGGAAACATTCACTGCTGGGCAGGGCCTCGAGAGACTGGACAGATGTACATTCGCTGGATTTTAGCGGTCGATGGAAACCGTCCGATATCGCTCATTGGCGTTTGTTGAGCGGGTGCATGTTTACCATTGATTTTAAATCCGGTGGCGCTGCCGTTATTGATTTGGGCGCGATGACTCGATCCGACATTGAGCAGTTTTTGATTGCACTTGAGCAGCAAGTTGGTCAATCAGTTTTCTCTAAAAGTGCGCTTCTCTTTCAGCGCAGTTTGATGGCGGTCGATACCGAGCTACCAATCAGTTACGAGACAATCTGGACGGATGCACTCGAATCACAATTCGGAGCCACTAACTTCGCGCCACTGCGCACCGGAACTCAGTTGCAATCTGCTATGTACGAGGTACGTATGCAGCTGGCTTCCAGCGGGTTGTCTGCGGTTTACCTGGCAATTCAAAAAGGCGGACGAAAGATCATTCTCAAAGAGTCCGTACTACCGCTAGACACAAGTGAAGCTGCGCGCGCAAAAGCGCGAGACCTCTTCGATCGAGAAGCAAAGCTTCTGGCACGAGTCGACCACCCACAGATCACCAAGGTCCTGGACAATTTTTTTGAGGATGGACGAGAGTACATTGTGCTTGAATTTATTCCGGGCATGTCACTGCGCCAGTTAATTCAGACGAAGGGTGCGCAAAACGAAACGCACGTTATGAATTGGGCTGTGCAGACTGCGCGAATCCTTGACTATCTGCATGGCCTCGATCCGGCGATTGTCCATCGAGATCTGACTCCCGATAATCTTATTTTGCGCGGTGATGACACCATTGTCTTGATCGACTTCGGTGTGTCGAACGAGTTTGTAAGCCGAGCGACAGGTACTCTGGTCGGCAAACAGGCATATATTCCCCCCGAGCAAATCAGAGGTAAAGCCGAACCCAAAAGTGACATATAC
>CAJCHQ010001009.1 GCA_903970295.1 Bryobacterales bacterium | reverse complement strand
AATGACATCGAGATGCTGCGGATTGGCAGCTGGAATCATCATTGGTACAAACGCATCCATGCGGTAGGCGCTGTTACACGAAGTCACCCAGGCGCCTGCTTTGGCGTAGGCGTCCTCCAATTTCAGAACTTCGTCCTTGGTCGCAGCCACCGCCGAAAAAACAATGTCGACATTGGCAGATACGCCCTCGATATCTTGCGCATCTTTGACGACCAGGCAACCGATTGCTTTGGGAATGGGAAATTCCATACACCAGCGATCGCCCACTGCCTGAGCATAAGTTTTGCCGGCAGATTGAGCGGAAGCGGCAACTGTGGTCAGCTCGATCCAGGGATGCTCCTTGAGCATACGAATCAATTGCTGCCCGACCATGCCGGTGGCGCCGACAATTGCCGCCCGATACTTGTGCTTGAGCCCTTCAATGGCTCGACCGCGGCTGTGAGCGTTATCGTTGTTCATCGCTTAATTCGTCCTGAGTTGACCCGTGCTGCAGGCAGACAAAGAATCTGAATGCCTTAACCAAGGATAGCCATTTGCGGCAATTTGGTCAAAGTTTGCCGGCAGCTGTATTAAGCATTATCACTGCGACTCACGACGGCTGCGAGCCATGCTCAAACTAAAGCCAAAGCGCACCGCAGATGATGTCATTTCCGGTGGTAATATGCTGGCTTCGACATTGGCGTCTTTGTCCGAACGCAAAAGCTCGTAGACAAATTCTTTGTCGGGCGCGAAGTGTTGATCTTCAACATAGAAGGCGCCGCAGAATTTGCCGTTGTGAATGAAGCCCAAACAGGTTGCCGATTTGGATGGCAACGAAATAGCCAGACAAGCGGTTTGACCCTTGCTGGCGAACCAGCTGCAAATATAGTCCATGTATGAACGAGCGTCATAGTTGTCGTCACGCTGGACAGGATAACCAAGGAATAACGCCGACATCGAAAGCGTGATCGCTTCGGGCAGATCGTAAATCTTGACCAGGGTATCGGGCAGGTCCAAATCGGTGAGCATTTCGTGCAATGACTGCTCGGTTGGCTGCGTATCGGGTGATTGCTTGCAGCCGTAGATGCAGCCGACTGCGCGCCCTTTGTAGAGAAGCATGGCGGAGCGAGAGCGTTTGTGCTCGGACGATGCTTTGACGCAACCCGTTCTCATACCGCCTTCCAGATCGGTGATTAACCACTCGACATCATAATCGGCAATTTTGAATTCTTTCAAAGTGTCGACATTGACAGGCGGCAGGATCAAATCGGTGGCCCGCTTTAAATGAAATTTGCGTGGTTGCGCCTGCGGTGCCCAGACATCGAATGCCATTTCTGCTTCGGTCAATTGCACAGGCTGTGGCGCCGGTTTTTCCGCCGGTGCTGGTCTTCCAAGAGCAGGCGGTCGTTCAGCCGCGGGCGGCCTAACTAGCTGATTGGGGCGGTCCGCCTCGGCGGGTCTCTCCACCAGGATCGGTCTTTCTTCGGTTGGTCTGGCCGCAAATGGAGCCGGTCGCTCTGTTGTCGCCGGTCTTTCAAACGGTGCTTGCTGCTGCTTAGGAATTATCGGCCCGTCACTGAAAGTCTGCGGTCTGAGAGTCTCACGGCTTGGCGGCGGCGTTATGATGGCGCGACCAGCATCTGGATTATGTTCATTGGGTTGGGTTTCATGACCGCCTAGCGGCTGGTTCTCAATCTGAATTTGATCTTGTCCCTGAAGATTGGCATCAACACCAGCCTGATCCATGTCTTCGAGATGGTCTTCCCACTTCACTTTAGTCTGCGTTTTAGCACCAGGTGCACCCTGACCAAATCTGGCCGATAGCAGAATGCGATTATTGTGGACACAAACGAATTGAGCCAGAATTTCTTCGCCCGGTTTCAAAGTCGCTTGAGTGGGCAAAAACCCAGGCAGATTGTCCTTCGGGATCAAAACTGCATAACCGCCGGGTTCAGAGTTAGTGACCTTGCAGACAACGTTTTGACCAGCTTTATATCCCGTTAATTTCCAGGGATTTAATGGTCTACTCATTCGAGAACCCTACAGCTTCCTCGGCTTGCAACAGACGCCGTTTGGTATCGGATTTTTCCTGGCTGGCACACTACTTTTGGCATCTGACATTCAAGCTCTATCTTACAGGAAAAAGCCTTTTGAACACTGATTTCCAGGCGTGCGTCAGAGGTGCGCTCGATCCGAAACCTGTGTTCCACCACTTTCTCTGTACCACGTTTAAACGAGAATCCTCACTTTTTAAGGGAGATTCGACGCTTGTGGTTTCCACACATACGCTCGCATGTGATTCGTTCATTTTGTGGCAAGCCAAACAACTACCGGCGCACTTGGGATCGATATCCAACCAGCTGTTGCAACGCGGGCAATTCATGCCGCTAGATTGCCCAGAGGGTGGGCTTAACGGACATTGACATTGGGGACAAACGAGGCGGTTGAGCATATAGCGGCTGATTCAATTGATGGCAGCTTTAAGAGTAACTTGAATGCGACTGGCCAGCTGACGGCCGATCGCAATTTCTAATTGATTCTTGCTGATAATAACGGGACCACCCGGAATATTCTTCTGCACCTGAATTTGCGATCCTTCACCAATGCCGAAGCGAAGCGCTTGCCAAGTGATATCGTCGCCGTCAGTCTTGGTGACTACCAATAATTGTCCATCTTTTCCGTCGCCTAAAGTCACCTGCCAACCTCTCTTACCGAACACGAACGCAATAGATTTCCTTAGCAACTATTAAGCTGCTCATTTGTGCGACTTCGAAGGCTTTGGTCGGCCGTCATTTGCGGCTCGTCCAGTCGAAGGCACCGGTTTTTGCTGTTCTCGACAGTTGGGGCAGAGCCCAAAAATCTTGAATTGAGCGTCAATCACTTCGAAGTTATGCCTGGCTCCAATTTTTTGTCCAGCTTCTTCCAAGAAATGGTCTTCGAATTCCAAGGTCGTGTTACAGCCAATGCAAATAATATGCTGATGGGGCAGCGTATCTTGCTTTAGTTCGTAGTGTTTATGTCCTTCTGCGAAATCCAACTCTCGCAACAGCCCCAGTGATGACAAAAGCTTGAGCGTGCGATAGGCGGTCGCCAGACTGACTGCCGAACCGCGCTCACCCAGCTTAGCGTGCAATTCTTCGGCGGAGAGATGATTGCCGTGCGGCAGCTCGCGAAAAATCTGCAAAATGATTTCGCGCTGGGCCGTGATCCGATGCCCGCGCTTTCGCAGGCTGTCAACTACGGGATCGGCGCCTGTCTGAACGCCTTCTTGATGAATGGTCTTTTCGTCCATTGGCACGACCACTTGCTTCACTGCTCCTTCACACTTTGGCTGATTGAGCCTGTGTGGCGCTAGCAGACAAACGTATAATAAATCAAAGCGAGGGTCTGGTAAACCAAAACAGCCGCCACCAGATAAAGATTAGCAGAGCTAAACAGTCGCAACTGCCTGGACGCGTTCACTAAACCAACGCCCTGTTCTTAGTGAGCGCTTGCTTGAGATATTGCCCTGTATGCGATGACGCTTTCTGAGCGATAGCCTCAGGTCGGCCCTGAGCCACAAGAGTGCCACCGCGATCGCCACCTTCGGGACCCAGATCGATCAGCCAATCAGCTTGTTTGATCACATCCAAATTGTGTTCGATGATCAAAACCGTGTTGCCGGCGTCGACGAGTTTATTGAGCACATGCAGCAATTTATCGACATCGGCAAAAGATAACCCGGTTGTTGGTTCGTCCAAAATCAAGATCGTTTTGCCGGTCGAGCGCCTCGAAAGCTGCTCGGCTAACTTGACGCGCTGCGCTTCACCGCCCGACAAAGTGGTGGCAGATTGACCGAGCTTGATGTAATCGAGACCGACTTCGTTCATCGTCTCTAATTTGGTCACAGCCTTGGGAATATTGGCGAAAAATAAGAGCGCCTCCTCGACTGTCATCTCCAGCACATCAGCGATCGATTTGCCTTTGAATTTGACTTCCAAGGTCTCGCGGTTATAGCGAGCACCTTTGCAGACATCGCAAGTGACAAAGACCGAAGGCAGAAAATTCATTTCGATCTCATTCATGCCCTCGCCGCGACAAGCCTCACAACGGCCACCTTTGACGTTGAAAGAAAAGCGCCCCATGGCATAGCCGCGCGCTTTCGCTTCATTGGTCATAGCAAAAACATCGCGCACGATATCAAAAAGACCGGTGTATGTGGCAGGGTTGGATCGAGGAGTGCGACCGATTGGCGATTGATCGATATCGATCACTTTGTCGAGATGTTCAGTGCCGTCCACTCCGCCTAATCCTTTAGGTTGAGGAACAGTGCCGTTAAACGAATGGCGCAAATATTGATAGAGCAGATCGTTAACTAACGTCGACTTGCCGGAACCACTAACACCTGTGACCACGACAAAATTATTCAAGGGAATTTCGACGCTGACATTTTTCAAATTGTTCAAAGTGGCTCCCCGCACCTTCAGGCTCAGGCCGTTGCCGGCCCGCCTTTTCTTCGGCACACCAATCGCTTTGCGCCCGGAAAGGTAAGCACCGGTAGAAGAAGTTTGCGAGTTCTCGATCGCCTCAATTTTTCCTTGTGCCACCAGATAGCCACCATGCATGCCCGCTCCCGGGCCGATGTCGATAATCCAATCGGCTTGCCGAATCGTGTCTTCATCATGCTCGACGACGAGAAGCGTGTTGCCCAGATCTCTCAATTTCTGTAACGTGTGAATCAAGCGATTGTTATCGCGTTGATGCAGGCCAACTGATGGTTCATCCAAAACATATAGGACTCCGGAAAGCCCCGAACCGATCTGAGTCGCAAGGCGAATGCGTTGGGCTTCTCCGCCCGAGAGGGTGTTGGCCTGCCGGTCGAGCGTCAAATAGTCGAGCCCGACATCAGAAAGAAAGCGCAGCCGAGAGCTAATTTCAATCAGTACTTGATGGGCGATGGTTTCTTGCCGTTTCGTCAATTGCGCGGGCAGTACGGCGAAGAATTTCAGTGCTTTTTCTACTGAGAGAGCGCAAGTCTGAGCGATAGAAAGGTCACCGACCTTAATCGACAAACTTTCCTTCTTTAACCGTGCGCCATTGCATTTGGTGCAGGGCATCTGCGTCATATAGTTTTCGATTTCCTGTTTAGCCCGATCGGAACTCGATTCACTGTGTCTGCGTTTGAGATTGTTGACGATGCCTTCGAAAGGCTTTTTGTAAGTCCAGGTTTCGCGCCCATCGAATGAGTCATGAACGAGGCGGATCGGTTCACCATCGGAGCCGAACAACAAAATGCCTTGCTGAGCTTTGGTCAATTTGTTGAAAGGCACGTCAACTCCGAATTTGTAATGCTTAGCGACGCACGTAAGAATCTGCTCGTAATAATTGTTGCCGGTTTTTGCCCAGGGATAGATCGCCCCTTCGGCAATTGATTTAGTCGGATCAGGTACAACTAATTGGGGATCGACTTCGAAGGTACAACCCAGTCCGTGGCAGTCTGGACAGGCGCCGTAAGGGCTATTGAAACTGAATATACGCGGTGTAATTTCGGCAAAACTGACGTTGCAATTGGCGCAGGCGAATTTCTCCGAAAATAAGAATTCTTTCTGCTTCGCCGCCACTTTGCTGCCATTTCCGCTGACGGCCTCGACTTCAAGGTTGGCCTGGGCTTTTTTGGCAGAGACAGTTTTCTTGCCTTCGTCCTCCGCTTTGACGTCGACCAGGTCGACAAGCACAGCAGACTTACCCCATTTCAGTCCCAGAGCCAAACTATCAGCCAATCTTGATTGGATACTCGGCTTGATCACCAGGCGATCGATCACCAATTCGACGTTGTGTTTTTTGTTTTTGTCCAGCGGTATATCGTCTTCAAGGGCGTAGACTTCTCCGTCCACACGAACCCGGACAAAACCTTCCTTGCGTAAATCAACAAACAGTGACTGATATTCGCCTTTTCGCCCGCTCACCAGGGGAGCAAGGATCTGAATGCGCGTCCCCTCACCCAAAGAAAGCACACCGTCGACGATTTGATCGATCGTTTGCGGATTGATCAGACGTCCGCATTCCGGACAGTGAGGCGTACCGCAACGGGCATAAAGCAAACGCAAATAGTCGTAAATCTCAGTCACAGTGCCGACGGTTGAGCGTGGATTGTGACTGGTTGACTTTTGATCGATAGAAATTGCCGGGCTCAAACCTTCAATCGCGTCTACATCCGGTTTATCGAGCTGACCGAGAAATTGTCGGGCGTATGCAGACAGTGACTCGACGTAGCGTCTTTGCCCTTCGGCAAAAATCGTATCGAAGGCCAGAGACGATTTGCCAGAGCCGCTGACGCCTGTAACCACAACCAATTTGTTGCGGGGAATGTTGATATCGATATTTTTTAAATTGTGCTGCCTTGCTCCGCGAACGACAATCGCGTCGCCGGCATTTGGGGTCGGTCCCCCATTCTTTCCGCCGGTCATTTACGTCCTTCATCGGGCTCCCGGTCGCAGGAGCCTCTTCCTTGGAATAACCTAAATGATAACTTGTTTTTCTCTTCCGTCACCGCCTGCAAAGAGAACGCTTAAACATTCTTGCGTCGACTGCAACTATATGAATAAGTAAGACCCAAAATCGTCAATTTGAGCCCGGTGAGGAGCTGAATTCGCGCATATAAATATCTAGCTCAGGGTAGAACTTGTGTAGAGGATAATGTTGATGCCTGCCCGCATGCGCACAGCTAACGTCACCGACTTTGCCACCTGACCCTGGTCACAGGTGCACAAAATGACTAGGAAGCATTTGGAGTAACACAAAATGTCGGAGAAGGACAGCGCTTCGAAGCTAAAGGCCCAACAGGGCAGCTCTCAAAGTACTGGGCGTAAATCTTCCGGCAGCACGCGTTACCGTATGGCCGCAGCGCAAGCCCAACAAGACGTGGCAAAATCAGCGCAAGACCTGGACACAAAAGCGCGCACAGAAGAAAAAGCGCAAAGAAAAGCATCAGCGACCGCCAATAAACTGCCGGCGGCCAAAGATGGTCAGGTGCAGCAGCCGGACGGCAGCGAAGACAACGTGCGTGGGCTCTGGAAGAGTCGCGTGCTGGCCTCATATAAAGGACGTAACCCGCGCGATTCACACACATTGCTAGCGAAAATCACCCACCAGGGTAAAGCTGCTTTGCAGGTCAGCGAACATTACAAGACTTCGGCTCTGCAAGAAACGATGATCGCCAAAGTCGATCATATGTTCGATGCATTTCAAAATTGTGCTTACGAATTCAACAAATTCGCCCAGGGCTCGGAATTAGAATTGAACTGGATTCGCCCCTTCATCTCTAAGGAGGGGACAGCGAATTGGCATTCGTCCGATAACAATCTGATGGTCGTCTTCAGCGGGCGCATGTCGACCAGACGCTGGACGATGGTCGTCAAAGGCACGCTGGAGTATGTGCAGGTCTTTATCCTGCCGGCAGACAAATTGATTGGTTTTGCACTCAGCCATGAGAACTTCAAACCATATTTTCAGATGGAGCCATACTCGGAAGGATTAGACGTCAACTGGCGGATCGATGAGACCGAACTGAACGAGGAGATGTTTACGATCATCAATCGAGAACTCTTCAACGCATTGATCCGGCACGCCAAAGAAGAAGCCTATGAAAACGAGAATTTCGACCTGAGAATGTGCGGTATTTTGCCGCCGGAACCCGAAGAAGATCCACAGGCCGACATCAAGCGGCAGAAGTACTATCAAGAAGCTTTTTTCGAAGACATCAAAAACACGATGGACGGCAAATTCGAAAGCAAGCCTATCTCCACGCGCCTGGAAGAAATGGCTAAGTTCAGTCGAGCGCCGGCACCAGTACCAGCTCAAGTCGACGACTTCACGCAACCGGTGCCGGCTCACATCAAAGCCGAATTAGATGTTTTGCAAGCCGCGGCGGCTCCTGCACCGGCACCAATTCCAGCACCGAATTCGCCACCAAATGCGGTGCCGGGACCAGCCAATCCATCCAACCACATCAACCAGCTCCACAACATTATGCATCAGCGTGTTGGCAATACAGGACGGACAAGCATGAACCGAACGCCTAGCACTCCGGGTGAACCCGATTTCAATTCAGATGATTGGAAACAAGTGCCCGAAGGTGATCCGGAGAAGAGCCGTCTGGATCCAGAGCAGCAACGCCACATTATGAAAATGGCCGACCAAGCTGGTCTGACTGACCGTCAGGAATCCCATGCCGAGCCGATGCAGCCGAATAAAGCCGGAGTTTTACCGAATGTGCCCTCGCAGCCGATGATGCGTCGTACCTCACCGCCGGCGACACCACAAGCTTCCTATCCCCAGGCGCCGCCTCAACCGCGTCAACAGCCGCACCCGGAGCCGCCACCACAAGCCCGGGGCCACGAGCCGGACTTCGGAAGTGGGCCAGTCTACCCCAGCGCCCAGCCTCCACAAGCTCCCTACGCCAATCCCAATCAAGTTCAAAATCCGAATCAAAACCCCAATCCCAACGTCAGGCCGCCAGCAGTGAATAACCAACCACCGATGATGAATTTGCCCTCTGC
>CAJCHQ010001008.1 GCA_903970295.1 Bryobacterales bacterium | reverse complement strand
TCGACGCGGGTGCGGTTGGACCGCCATGACTTTTTACAAGCAGCGGCGGCAGTTCATTTGGCTCGCCTTCGTAATCTGCATTGCAAGGAGCATAGTAAAAAGCATGTGCTGTACATTTACGTTCGCTGGGAAATTCAATCGCTATCGGTACCGAAACGTACGCCGGGTCGAGCGCGATCGCGGTGGAACACTTAACGTTTTCCCATTCATTCGTGCTCAAATTAAATTCGACGATCGATTGCGGCTGTGTCGGTGAACCCGCGCACATAACGACGTGGTGCTGGTTACTTTTGATATAGCTGTAATCCGTGTACGGACTTTCGATTTGCTCGAGTGTCCCCTTCTTGGTAGTGGGATCGATTTTTAAAGTGGCCATCGACCAGGAGCCGTTCTCATTGAAGGTACAAAATAGTTTTTGATCGGTAAGGCAGGTATAAGTCGACATCCCGAAAACCCACGGTGGTGAAGCAAATTCATTTTCTGCTGCAAACACATGCACCGGATCGAGAGTATCGAGTGGATGGGGAAAGGCATAAATATTCCACCAACCGGAACGGTCTGAAGTGAAATAAAGATCTCCATTCGGTGACCATTCGGGCTGCACGATCGACTCGTCTACACCACCTGCCACTTTGCGTGGTTTAGTGATATTTCCCCACTCATCAATTATGCCGATCCACAACGACGAGCCATCCCAGGGCATATTCGGATGGTCCCATGCAATCCAGGCTAGATGGGAACCATCGTGACTAACACGCGGATTTGAGTAAAAGTCGTTGCCAGATATCAATTTCACAGGTGTTGAGACTGTGCCGTCGTCGCTCAACGGCACACTAACAATCGTGGTAACAACTTCATTATTTGGCTGCGAATGATCCTCCTGAACGCAGATCAACCGTTTTCTAAGTATGTCTAAATCAGCATCCGCGTAATTGAAATTACCCTCCGGTGTGAGCGGAGTGATTGCATTTGCTGGGGTCGCACCTGCCGCACCGGTTCTGCCTGCTGCACCAGTTGCACCTGGCGCAATTGCTCCTGCACCAGCTGTGATCTTATACAGACGTCGGTCGGGAAAGTTCGAAAAATAGACGATGCCATTCCGCACTATGTAGGCACCACCCCCGTACTCCTGACATAAAGTACGCACATTGAAAGGTGCCGGGGTGACGTCCTGGATAATTCCCGCGCTGGTGCGTCGCACCAGAACTTGTCGACCGGATACAGTCGGTCTGCCTTCGAGCCAATAGAGGTCATTGCCGTCATAGCATGGCTGACTCAGGCGCAATGTGCCCGAGGCAATCGCTTTTGATTGGATCGGCGATTTCCAAGAACCATATGGAGCGCTCTGGCGGTTCGACATGTAATAACCTCAATTGTCGCCCAGGCGGGGCAGACTAGCTTCGGGCGAGTCGATCTGTGAAAATCATCGGACTTGCGTAGTTTTACCACAGACACAGCTGCCAATCTCAGCTAAAACATCCTTGACTTATCTGGTCAAATCCCTCTCCCTCTCGATATTAGCCGCCTACTGCTCGCGCGGGTGATTATTTTCTTTGTGAAAAAAATGAAGTTCGAAGCGTTTGTGAAAGATGTGAAATCAGAAGCTCATCATGTCGTTAATGATGTCGAGACGAGCTCTTTGTGGAAAACTGCTTACGAATATCACGTTCCCGAGGCCATTGTCGGAGTCGGCGCTCTAGCAGCGGCGACTGCTATCGCTTTTACCCACAGCCAAGAGCTGGTTCGTCTTTTAACCAACGCTCCCCGAGTACTTTTGATTGAAGATACTCCGGCCATGGCCAAGGCGTTGCGTGTTGGTTTGAACGAACAGGGCTTGCGAGTGAGTTGGTTTCGTGGTGCTAATGGTAACCCCCTCTGGGGAAAGAAAAGTATTGGCAGTCTGCCACTGTCACCGCAGAAATATCAGTTCGCGGTCGTGGATGGTGATCTTGGTCCCAACAGTTTGACCGGCGATAAAGTCGTAGCCGGCTTGCGCAGTCAAAACCCGAACATATTTATTGTCGGCTCCAGTTCAGTGAAGGATATGAACAAAGATATACGGGCAAATGGCGCCGACATCGCTGCCAATAAAGCGCTTTTGATTGGTGTTCTCAGCTGTAAGCAATTACAGTTGGCTGAAGCCTTGCGGCAAAGGGAGTCTCCCGGAGTCGCCCCTCTCGCGCAAGGACAATTGGACCGCATCAATAATGATCATAGCTTGCCCGAGTTCAAGGAGGCTTACGAATCGGGCAAAGCATCGATCAAAAAATATTTGATGGGGAAGTGATCGGGTAACTGATACCATTTATTTTCAGATGCCGGACAATAAAAGACAATTCGTTCTCAATCCCAAGAAAATATACATCGCTTTCAATAAACCATATGCGGTGCTATGTCAGTTTAGCGTCTCGCCTGATAGCGATAAAACGACACTGGCGGCTTTCGACTTCCCTCCCGACGTTTACTCGGTTGGACGCCTCGATTACGATAGCGAAGGACTGCTCATTCTTAGTGATGATGCGCGTCTCAACGGCGAGCTGCTCTCGCCGCAAAAAAAACATGGGCGAACTTATTTAGCTCAAGTCGAGCACTTGCCTTCAACGGAGCAACTGACGATGCTGCGAAAAGGTGTGCTGATCGAAGGAAAGCGCACGCTGCCCGCTCGAGCAAGAGTGCTCGAACAGGAGCCTCAGCTGCCACCACGACCGGTTCCCATTCGTGAGCGAAAAACTATCCCGACTTGTTGGCTCGAGTTGACTTTGAGCGAGGGGCGTAATCGCCAGGTTCGTAAAATGACCGCCGCCGTCGGTTGCCCGACGTTGCGCCTGGTGCGTGTTCAAATAGGCAAACTCGACCTCTTTTCCCTGGACTTAGCGCCGGGTCAATGGACAGATCTCAATCAGGAAGAAGTGAACAAACTATTTGAATAAACGCGAAAGGCGAGCGCTAAGCTCACCCCTCACGCCTCTTCCACAAGTCCGCAATATTTTTATATCCCGGC
>CAJCHQ010001007.1 GCA_903970295.1 Bryobacterales bacterium | reverse complement strand
TATTTTTCCACCAACCCGGAATCAAGGTTTTATCTAGTTCCCCGTTGGCGTCTACCATCGGTGCGGGGTTTGCCCACGCCCATAGTCCAGCTGAGCGCAAATCAATCCACAATTTCTGCCCGGCGGCTAGATTGATCGTAGTAGGCGTCCATTTGGGATTGTTTGCTTGCACTTGAATGACTGTGGAGTAAACAACCGTTTGACCAGCAGAATTAATTTGATCGTAAATCGTCGGCAAATTCCAACCGCTCTCTCCAGGTCCCGCCGAAGCGGCGTTGGGCGTCGCGGTCGTGTTGAATGGTGGCACAGTCGCGTTAGAAGGTGGTTGAGCCGAGCCCTCCAAACCAATCGGATATTCGGCTTGCTTGCTTGCTGAAATATTGAATATGGCCGGCTTGCCTATACCTGGCACATTGCCAAGACCCGGCAAGAAGGCGAGATCAATTGTCGGACCGACCTCGAAGGAAGAATTCACTCGGCATTCGTAAAGGTAATTTGATAAGTCAATCGGTGGTGGCACCGGCGTATTCGGACCATAGCTCTGCAAGCCTCCGGAGCGATAATTCGAAGCATCGATATAGAGAGCCGAGCCGCAATTGTTGTAGCCGCCGATAGGCTTCATCCGGGCGAAATCAGCCATCCCCGTTTTGAGAAACTGCTGAGACGTCTGCTCCATATAGCTGAGCGCGTCGGAATAGCGCCTTTGATTGGCAGCTCGCGTGGCTGATTCGTTCGTCGAAAGATAGATCGTGCACAACCCTGTAGCGATACCTGCCAGGTCTATCACTGGAAAAACCACAATTAACAAGAAGCAGTACATTGCCAGAGGAAATTCGGCAATGTTTCCCCGCGCGCCTCTTGCTTTGAAAGGCTTGGTCTTTCGGTCGGACGGTCCTGTCAAATACAAACCATGAACCCCGCTTGAAGGGAGACGGCGGGCAAGAAGCTGGCGCCCCTATTAAAACCGTGATGAAATCTATCTTATCTTCATTTGTTCTGCCCGTCAAGCTTGAACCCACGTGCGTTTCCGTCGATAACGCTACATCCTTTCAGTGCAAACTAGCCGGCCGCGCCGCTCTGCTGACAGAGCCCAAATGTTCGTCTCACACCTCACCACTCTGAAGCTTTAGATTTCTTTCTCGTTCAGCCTTAGCGGTCGGAATTGTGAACCAGAAGGTGCTGCCCTCTCCCAACTCACTGACGGCACCGATCGTTCCTCGATGTTGTTCGACAATCGCTTTGCAAATGGCTAAACCCAAGCCTGTGCCTCCTTTCAGCCTGGCATCCGAGCGCTCGACCTGACCGAATTTTTCAAAAACAATATCCAGGTGCGATTTGGGAATGCCTCGTCCGCTATCTTGCACGGAGATCCGAGCCCAATCCACTTGATCCTCGCAAGTGACTTTGACTTTACTTCCAGAAGGCGAGTATTTGATTGCGTTGGTCAGCAAGTTGAATAGCACCTGGATTATCCGGTCGCAATCGCAGTAGACCATTAGAGCCATTGGTTCCACTTCCAATGAGACATGATTGCGTGCGGCGAATTCGGAAGCGGCCGTAACTGATGAAGCAATAATAGTGTCTACGGTGTGGAAGTCTTGCTCCAGATCGAATTTTCCTGCTTCCAATCTGGCAGTGTCCAGTAAATCGTCGACCAGCCGGGTCAGTCGATTGGTCTCATTGATACCGGCCTGAACGCGGCTGGCACCTTTTTCATTGAGAGCGCCAAAGTGACCGGTTGGCAACATCATTAAGGTAGCTTTAATTGTGGTTAGCGGTGTTTTCAGATCGTGTGTGACCATGGCGAAAAATTCGCTCTTCAAGCGTTCGATTTCGTAGCGCTGAGAAATATCTTGCACACTGACAATTCGCCGTTGTTCCTCGCCTGTGTTTCCGGTGATCACTATTTCTGCCGGAAACTCAGATTCGTCGTCTTTTTTCGCCACTAGCTCCAGGCGACGCTCGGGCGTCTTGTCGTCAGCCAGCGACTCAGCCAGAGCATTTTTTTCGTCGATAAAATAATCAGAGATTTTTTTGCCGGCAATTTGTTCTGCTGTTTGACCCAGAAGTTCCGCCGCCACAGGATTGACAAGGGTGACGCGGTTATGTTCATCGAGAGCAATTAACCCCAGGGGCATGCGCTCGACCAGGTTCTTGAATTTTGCCTGACTGACCTGTAAAGCTTCGTATGCAGCTAACTCTCTCGCTTTCGCTGCTTTGAGCAAATCGGTCATGTCGTGGAACGAGACGTCTAACTGATTCAATTCGTCATTACCGCTGACTGGCGCGTGCAAATCTTCTCCAGCGGCAAAGCGCTTGGTATTTTCGGTCATCGATTTGAGCCGGCTGGCGATATCTTTGCCGTAACGCCAGATGAAAAAGACAGCTACAACAATATCTGCCAGAACGAAGATGTACATTACGTTTCTGGCCAGCTTCAGTTTTGCGGGAATGGCATTGGGAGATAATGCGAAGCTCTCTCGATCTAATTTCAATAAAGTGTGGCGAAGCTGATTCAATTCTTGCCATATGTTTTTCAAATCGCTCTTTAACATATAGCTGATGGCCGCCTTTTCACCGACGGTTGAATCTTGCTCATCGGTCAATTTTTCGGCGTGCGCCAGAATGTCGAAGAGTGCCGTAGAGCGCTGCCCAATCTTCGTTACCGTTTCGAGTTCTTCTCTTTTATTCGCTTCGACAAGACTCGGCATTTCCCTCTTTTCTAAGGAGAGGAAATCCTGGCAGCGAGTGAAGACCGACTTATATAAAGGATCACCAGTCAGGGCATGCGCCACTGTACCAAGATTGGCCGACAAGCAAATGACAGCTAACCAATTGGCTCTGGCGATTAGCGATTTGCTTCTATGTTCTTGCTCTTCCTGTCGTACAGACTCTTCGAGAAACGCAGAAAGTGCTGTGAAGAGAATAATTTGCAGGGCAAAAGGCACGAGCACATATAAGACCGCTCGCTTAGAGAGTGACAAATTAGCTGTCAGAGACTTCTTTGCCGTCATATCATCCCTACCTTGGGAATACTCGTATCTGTTGGTCTCACAAAGGCTGAAGAAAAAGTGCACAACTCCTGCAGACTGATTTTAGTTGATTTCGCTAGAGTCTCGGCAGTGGAAAGAATTTATTCCACACGGCCGGACTGTGAAGCGACAGTCGAGCGCACTTACTAGTGGAGGCAACGTGAGCAAACCTACTAACAAACTCTTGTTAGGTCAATTAGTGATTGATCTGGGTTGGGTGTCACCGACGCAAATCAATCAATGCCTCGACCTGGCCGAGCAAATCGAAGCTCCAATCGGTAATGTGCTTGTCTCCGAGGGATATATTTCGGAGCCAGAAATGCGTTCGTTGATCCTGGCGCAGTCGATGATGCGAGATGGACATCTCACTCTTTGCCAGGCCTCTAAAGCTCTCTCTTTCAGCGCCTGGTGGTCGATGCCGCTGCCCGAAGTCTTGACCGGGATGGGTTTGAAATGTGGCGACAAGCAAGGCGCAAATAAATTGGGCGAACTCTTGCTCGCGTCTGGATGGATCGACGAAGAGACCCTGGCGCAGGCAACGTCTGCAATCAAGATCAAAAATATTCAATTGGGTGAATACCTGATCACTAAGAATCTGCTCTCAAAATCTCTGCTCAGCATTGTTCTCGATTTGCAGATTCTGATCCGCAATAAATCAATCAGCAAAGAGAGTGCAATCGCCGCGATGATGGCTATTCCGCGGAGTTTGCTGGGATTGGCGACCACTGCATCAGTCGGTGCGGAAAATTTACGGTTGGGCCAATTGCTTGTCGATGCCAAAATCATCAGTCAAGCTGAATTGTTGACTGGTCTGGAGCGGTCATTGACCAGTGGACGGCCGCTAGGAGAAGTGCTTTTGATTTTCGGCTTGATCACTGAAAAAGTTTTGGAAGCCGCGTTGCGCTTGCAAATGATGACAATTAAGCAAACACTCACCGCCCGTGAAGCCGCATTTTCCCTATATCGAACCTCTGGAGTCGATGCTTCAGGGCGAGAGCTAGTTCAGGACCGTCATACCGCACCGCTCAGCAATTTGCGCGGTACACCCCTGGCTTTTCTGCAATTGGTCAAAGGTCTAGACTCCAAGACGCTCAAGCGCTTGCGCGAAATCTCGAACGACCCCGTCAAATGCAAACAACTCTATGATGATCTCGATTGCAACATCGCACAAGCAGCGACTCGATGCTCGTTTCTATTCAAGCGATCGGCATTGACTCTCGAACAAGCCGCATTTGCCTTCCACTACAGTCGCATAAATAGATCCGATGTCGAGCAATTCTTGCTGGATTCAGGTTGGATCAACGAAAGCAAGATCGTGCCGGTCGAATCCGACGCTTTCAATCTGTTTCCACAAAGAGAGATTATTTGTGCTTGAAGCACCAGACGGCTTTGTTGACGCTATCCTCCGAGGCGGATATGCTTAAAGTCAGTGAAAGTATTGTCACCGGATCGAATTCAGCAATGGCTAAAATTCTTGTAGTTGATGATGATCAGCCGCTGGTCGACATTGTCACTGATATCTTGAGATTCGAGCATTATGCGATCGAAACTGCTTTCAGTGGAGTCGATGGGCTAAGCATGCTGAGCACCAACTCTTATGATGTCGCCATTCTCGATTGGGATATGCCCGATCTTACCGGTGTGGAGATCTGCAAAAGCCATCGTTCTAAAGGCGGAAAGACTTCAATATTGATGCTTACGGCCAAATCCAAAACTGCCAGCAAAGTAGAGGGTTTCGAGTCGGGAGCCGATGATTATTTAACTAAGCCTTTTGAGCCCGATGAGCTCAAAGTGAGGATCAAAGCATTGCTGCGCAGACCGACAGGATTTTCCGGCAATGAACTAGTGGTTGGCGGAATTACGCTCGAACCCAATAACTTCCGAGTTTCGCGAGATGGTTCGGAAATTCGTCTCATTCGAAAAGAGTTTGTCATTTTGGAACTGTTGATGCGTTATCCGGGAAGAGTTTTCAGCCTCAATGAAATTATCGACCGCGTCTGGTCGATGGACGAATCACCCTCACTTGATGTCGTGCGTGCCCATATATCGAATTTGAGAAAGAAAATCGATAATGACATCATCAAGACGATTCATGGTGTGGGCTACAAGATCGAGGCATGATGTGGCAAAAGAGGAGATGCCGCCGCGTTGCCATGAGTGACGTCTGCGCCTGCCATTAAGCGTTGCCGCACTGCCTGACACCACTCAGGCAGTATTGCAACGCTTTTGGCACCCTACATAAGTTGTTATCGGCCGTGGACAAACACACTTCAATTTCTCTTGCCGCAAGAAGTTCGCCTCACCGCCATATTTGTACGATAGCCGAGAGTTCTAAAGTATTTATTTATTGCCTGTGCTACAAGCGAGCGCGCATGAATCAGATCATGCGCGGCCGAAATGTGTGACCAATAATGCTTTTGCCGCTTTCATTGACACTGAAAGTCGTGGCCATTATGCTTGAATTCAAGCTTGGTTAAAGACTGCGGACTAAAACGGCTATGGCAAAAATCTTGGTGGTTGATGACGACGGACCACTGGTCGACATTCTCACTGATATTTTGAGTATGGAGCACAACTCGGTCGAAACCGCAAACAACGGTGTCGACGGTTTAAACATGCTCAGTGCCAATGCGTATGACGTGGCCGTTCTCGATTGGAATTTGCCTGACATGACTGGAGTGGACATATGCAGGCGTTACAAAGACTCGGGTGGCTTAGCTAAGATCATCATGCTGACCGCCAAAAGTATGATTCGCGATCGAGTGACCGGGCTCGACGCTGGCGCTGACGACTATTTGATCAAGCCTTTCAGTCCGGAAGAACTCTCCGCCCGGGTGCGTGCCTTGACTCGGCGCAAGGCGCAGCATGCTAAGAACAGAGCTGCAGAGGCTTTGAGTTTCGGCGGTCTGAGCTTGCACCCTAAGGCCAAAGAACTGACCCGTGACGGCTCACCGGTGAAGTTGAATGCTAAAGAATTCGCACTCTTAGAATTTCTCATGAGCAATCCGAATCAAGTTTTTTCACCCAACGAGTTGATCGATTCGGTCTGGTCAGAAGACTGCGAAGTTTCGACAGACACGATTCGAGTCTACATCACGAGAATTAGAGAAAAAATCGATCGAGGCAACGAGAACAGTTTCATCAAAACGGTGCATGCAGTCGGATACAAATTCGTGCCACCGGGCTCTAGCGCTGTCGAATAGGCGAAGTTCATTGGCGCCACGCAGGTGCGCACCGATCTCCGACAGAGCTGGCAGCTGACCATACTGGTAGCGCTGGTAGTGCGGTGAACGCGTCCAGGCAGTAGCAGAACTTTTCTTCTGCCACTGCGATCGATGGGAATACTCGAGCTCTGCTTGCCAGCTAATCTTCTTGCCTTGCGCTTTGAAAGCTGATTGATTTGGAAATAGAAAGACGCGTTCACTAGTATTTCACTCAGCGTATGTATGTTGGTTGAGTAGAGAAAGGCTCACGAAGTCGCGAGACCACTCTCAGTACGGGAGTTTGACCATGCCTACTCTGTCTCCAATCGAGTACAGTCTAATAACCAACGTCATGTCACTTTGTTGCGCGGCAATGCTTGCAGGAGCGTTGTTCTTCTTTTACTCGCGCAGCCAGGTGGCGCCCAAGTACAGACCGGCTCTTCTGGTCAGCGCACTGGTTCCAACAATAGCCTGCTATCACTATTTTCGTATCTACGAGAGTTTTTCACACGCATACACCCTCACCAACGGAGTCTACGCGGCCAGCGGTTTGCCATTCAACGATGCCTATCGTTATGCGGACTGGCTACTGACAGTGCCTCTCTTGGTCATCGAATTGGTTGCCGTGCTGGCGCTGGCGCCGGACGTTTCTCGCAAACTAATTTTGAAACTATCTTCGGCTGCAGCTTTGATGATTGCGCTCGGATATCCTGGCGAAGTTTCTCATGAAGCTACGACACGATGGATTTTCTGGGGACTATCGATGACTCCGTGGGTATTCATTATGATCACTCTGTTCACAGAATTCAGTCAGGCCATCAGTCGGCAAACCGATGAGGTTAAGAAGTTAGTTGGCTCGGCTCGGGGTCTTTTGCTTATCACCTGGAGTTTTTATCCGATTGCTTTCCTTGCCCCAATGGTCGGTCTATCCGGTTCGACTGCTGAGTGCGGTTTGCAGGTTGGTTATACGATTGCAGACATCGTAGCCAAGGTGGGTCTGGGGATCTTTATATACGTGATCGCCATGGCCAAATCAGAGGCCGAAGGCTACAACGAACAGGTTCAGGTGAGAGCGGCTTCGGTCTGATATCAGACCATCAAGCCGGCAAAGAGGGAGCCCGGTCTCCGATTAACTGAGCTTGGTCCAACCAAAGAGAACCACGCGGGAGGCCTGACAGTGTCCAAAGCGATTGTAATAGGCGCTGGTTTTGGTGGTTTAGCCGCTGCTCTGAGGTTGCGGAAGATGGGCTACGAAGTGCTGGTCCTGGACCGCCAGGACCAGCTCGGGGGCAGAGGAGCCGTCTATAAACGCGGCGGTTTCACTTACGATGCCGGTCCCACCGTCATCACTGCCCCGTTC
>CAJCHQ010001006.1 GCA_903970295.1 Bryobacterales bacterium | reverse complement strand
GCTGGTAGTTACCGTTTCGGCTTTGCCGCGCACGCTGAGTACACTCTGGCGCAGGGGCGCTTCTTCCGTAGTTTCTTTGCCGTTGTCTGGAGCTGCCGCGCCTGTGCCGCAAGTTGTAATGAGCGCTTTGTTGCTGCCGGTCAAGGCTTTTCCCATCGCGGCGATCGCTTTAGTGTCGATGCCGACAAGTTCTTCGAACGGACGCTGAAAATCGTGCACAAAACCGAGGTGCAAGACAGCGTCTGCTTCGCGCGCGGCATCGGCGAGCGCGTCGGTCTCTTCGAGCGATGCCAGCAAGGGCGTGGCGCCGAGCTTGCGTACTTTGTCGGCTGAACTCTCGCTGCGCGCCAGGCCAATCACTTGGTGTCCGGCTTTTATCGCTTTTTCGGTGACTACGCTGCCGACATAACCACTGGCGCCCGTGATGAAAATTCGCATACCTGTGCCTCCTTCCTTGCTCCTGGTAAAATGCCAGTATAAACTTACATTTCGCAGAATTGCAAGTAATCGCTTGCATTTTGTTTCGGAAATTTCAAATGGCACCCCAAGAAGTCAAACGAAAACGGCAGGCGCGGGGTGAGGCGCGTATCCAATCATTATTGGAAGCCGCCGAAGCGGTGTTTGCGCGCGTTGGCTATAGCAAGGCGACGACTAACGAAATTGCAGCCGAAGCTGACGTCTCGCCGGCGACGCTCTATCAGTTTTTCAGGAATAAGGAAGAGATCGCGAACGCGGTGGCTTTGAAATATGTAGAAGGGATGGGACAGCATCACGAGCACCTCGATTACAAAGCGATCGCGAAGTTGCCAATGAAAGAGATCGTGGAATTATTGCTTGTGCCGATGTTCAAATTTCACGAGACGCATCCAGCTTTTATGGCGCTGCTAATTGATGCGCCGCTTTCAGCGGAAACACGACAAGCGAAAATAGCGTTGTCTGCGAAGTTCGTCGAGCGACTTTCGACATTGTTGGTTCTGCGTGATGCTGACCTTCCTGCTCAGGAAGCCACATATCGAGCCGAGGTCAGCATGTTGTTGTTCAAGGGATTCATGTGTGACATTCATGAGGCGTCCGGAAACCGCAAAGCGATGCTGATTGATAGCTTGATCGATCTCATGGCGATGCAATTGAGTAAGGCATCTCAAGAGTAAATGGCACTGCGCAAAACTTTCAAAATAAGTCAAGGCGAGCTGCGACTGCGGATTTAATATCCAAGTTTGTGGCTGTTGGCATGGGCGGACTCTGTCTGGCTCAAATGTTGCGTTGCGCGCAGATCGATGTGCAGGTCTTTGAAAAAGATCCGAGTCCCAGACATCATTGGCAGATGCTATTCATGCTATGTCGCCTGTTCTCGGAAGGGGCGCGAATCTGGCGATGAGAGACGCTGCTCGGCTAGGCAAACGACTGATTGCGGTTGCCCGAGGAGAATTGACTCTCGTCGACGGCCTTACAAAATATGAAGCGGAAATGCTTTCCTATAGTGCTCGTGTGGTGCGCGAATCAGCGAAAATAGGACACGAGCGAATGGGGCAAGATTTGCTTCCCGAAAATGAGGCGCTCTTCTTGCAGGCTGGTCAAGAGAAGATTCAGGATGTTTGAGCTCCCTAGTCGCACGATTAAGTAGATCTCGCTAACCAATGCGCAGTGTACTCTGGCCCGAAAAGGGCAGCATTCAGCTCCGCCAACCACTCGCCAGTCGAACGATCTGTTGGAGCAAAATAGGAGAGAAACTCTTTCGAGAATTTCTCGTCCGCCCGATTCCCTGCTGTCTTGAAACGCGTAACGTCGCCTTGCAGTTCGAGGATGTATTCAGCCGGATTGTCTGCCTTAAGGCGTCGAGCAAATTCTCCAGGCTCTTCTTCCTCCTCGTCTTCGGGGTAAATGTAGGAAGTCAGCATATCCTGCAGCGTCATGTAAGTTTTGCTTTCGATAAAACCCCTGGTGCAACTATTTCCACGGAGCGCAAGCCGTTCGCCAGGCTATATTCTGCAATTGGTGCGCTTGCGCGGGCGGCAAATCAATTATGACTTGTCCTTTTCTTTCCTCGCTTGTTCCGTAGAGTTTGTATGGCAATCCCTCCGGGCTTCGCCGGTACAATTTTGCGTAGAGAACACAGGCCACAAGGTACAAGCCACCTTTCCCCAGGTGATGATTGTCCTTATCTAAAAGATCGGTTTTGATCTTGTATTGGTTTGCATACATAAGAGCTGTGCCTGCTGGCACCGCTTCCTCTTTTGTGAAGGCAACAAGTTTTTTGCATGCTTCGTGGTCGTAATAATAATCTTGGTTTGACGACCCGGTCCACACTTCGAAAATGACGGGTCGCGCCTTGACTGCTCGAACCATGGTATCAAACGCTTTCGCGTCCGGGAAGCACTCTTCCACGTTATTGTATGCTTTGCTGCTTTGTTCTCCCAAAATCACAACATCCCACGGTCCGTGTTGTTGAATAGTTTCTTGAGCCAACTTCTCTTTCAAGTGATCGCTGAGCGCGTAGTTGCTTCCACCCACCTCGGTTACTTTTAGTCTGGCTGTGGAATCCTGCGCCTTAACGAGCGCAGCGAAAACTTCAGGTAGCTCTCCGGCGTAGAAGAGACTGTTGCCCACGAACAAAACTTTCAGAGCATCAGAGCTGGTGCTATCAGCAAACTTTTGCTCAAAAGGTTTTCCGTCTGCCAGCGCTGATGTACAGGCTGTCACAGAGGCGATTGCTAAAGCTAGAAATGAGCGCATGTTCTGCGAACCAAGATCACCTCGAAATTATCGTCGATTGGCGAGAGCTTCGCAAGCCATTCTTGATTCTAGTTACCGCTTCAATTCACAAGCTTTTCCAGCATACGCTCCAACCCGGCGACAACACGTGCTGTGCGTTCAAAATCAATCTTGTCCGGAGTATCACTCGGTTCGTGATAGTGCGGATATCTGAATGGCGCAGTATCTGTTACCATCAAAGCCGGATATCCTTCATCCCAAAAATTTCGGTGGTCCGACCAGCCCGCTTGATCCAGACCCGGTGGCGCGGCCAAGCCCTCCGAAGGAAATTGCGTAGTTGCTCGAAAAGCTTCAATGCATTTAGACACAAAATCTAGCGACGCGAGATTGCCGACAAAGGCGATGAAGTTTCCTCGGTCTGGATAGAACATTTCCAGACCCGGCGGAAATTTCTGGCTGCCGACCGTATCTGAGTAATAGCCAATGGTTTCGAGGGAGATCATGCCGGTGATCTTATCCTTGTTGGCTTTGCACTTTTTCGCATACTGAAAGCTGCCCATGCCGGGTGTGCGAAAAAAGTATTCCTCGTTCGCGAAAAATACAAAACGAATTGTCTGGGATGGTTTTTTGTCCTTGAACTGTTTAGCCAAAACAAGCCCAGCTGCCACACCCGAGCCATTGTCGTTGGCTGCGGGACATTCGAAAACAGAGTCGTAATGTGCGCCGACCACCAAGATTTCGTCGGGTTTGGAGCTTCCGACGATTTCAACTTCTACGTTCTTGAAGGTTTGTCCTTCCCATTCATAAACTTGTTCTTTCGGTGCGTAGCCGTCCAGTTTCAGTTCGGATTCGATATAGGCAACCGCTTGCGAGAGCTTCTCCGGCAAACGGTAGTCACGCACACCGATATCGATCGCCAGTTTATTGACGTGTTTTTGCAACTCGTGTGCGATTAGTAATTCTTGCGATGTAGCTGCCGGCAAAGTTCCTTTGAATGACTGACCGCCAAAATGAAACATACGTACTCCGATACCAGCAACAGCAATGCACAACACAATCAACACGCAAGCAAGTATGCGCATCTCACCTCACCTCTTCTGGTCAGACTATTAAATCAGATCATACTCTGGCGCGCCTGTTAAATATCAGGTTACGGGAGACCTTCCCCGAGTAAGATGGAGAAAGTGAAATCGAATAGCTAGCAGAAATAATGTGAGGTATTCATGTCTCCGAGTGATGATTCACTTCCGGCACAACTGGCTGAGCAAGCCCTATTGCTGGCAGACATGAGCCGCGAAAATGAGCATTTGCATAAGGAATTATCGCGCGTCACTGAAGTGCTAGACGTTAAGCTGAATGAGTTAGAAGAGTTACGTTCGGATGTCGCTTCAACAACTTACCAATTGCGCCAGCGAGAATCCGAGCGTGATTTGTTAGCAGTCATGCTCAATGAGGCAGAAAATGCTATGCGTAAGGTTGAGCAGGGCCAAACCTTTAGCCCGAAGCAGTCTTTCAGAAGTAGTAATCTTGCCGCTGGGGAACACTTGCATGCCCAAAAAGTTTTTCATCGAGTTCTGAATTCATTGCCAGTTGGAATTGCCGAATTATCGCCGGAAGGGGTGATCGTGTCGGCAAATCGACATTTGCTGGAAATTACCGGATATTCGCTGGTTGATCTGTTTGGAAAAGAAGCTTGCTTTCTGTTTGAGAGACACAGAGGCAATACACTGTTGATGAAGCACCTTACCGGATCCCGCGGTTTGATCTCTGAAGCACGCATTCGACGTCAGGATCGGACCGGCTTTCTGGCCGCAGTCGTGACCAAAAGGATGACTGTTCTTCCACACGATGGCCTGCTCTTGTGTATTTTCGACCTCTCGGAAGTGAGGTTGGAATTGAATTTGGATTAGCGGAAATGCGGAGCGCTATGTCGTCCGATTCGGCAACTAGATGAACTTGCCCAGTGTGTTTGCAACAAGATCAAGGCCGCAACAAAACCAATGATATGAGCATTCCCGAGTTCCATAAGCCGTGTGTGACGATTGCAGTCGTCAATGAACGCGTGCGTTCGAAAACGATTGCTTGCACTGTGCCAATCACGAGGAGCTGCACAATCATCGGTATGTCCCAATGACAAACAGAAAAGAGCGCGCCTGAAATCAGAGCTGCCGGCCACATGCTCAGGCGCTGCCTGAGATACGGATAAAACAAACCCCGGAACAAAATTTCCTCCCAGATCGGAGCCATGACACCGGCTGTGAGCAGGAGCCAGAAAATCGTGCTAGCGTCAGCATTGAGAACCACTGATACCATGCGCAGTGTGATCGGATTTTCAGAATGAGTGGTATGACCGACGAAGAGCCGCTCAAGCCAGGTTGTCGCTAAAACCAGGGTCAAGGCGGCGCAGTAGGCCAGAAAGCCGTAAGCGATGCTGCGGCCAACTCCACATTGTTTCGGGCTCAACTGCAAGCCATCGATCAGCGTTAGGTTCGCCGGTTTGAGCACGAATTGGCGGGTAGATATGACGACGATGATCGCCGTCGAGATGATCGTCAAAATATCGACGATTATCATATTCGTAGACGCGGAAAAATCAGGAGCAGAGGTGCGGATGCCGGCGTAAACGCATAGTCCGACGATGCCCTGGGCGTAGAGGGCTAGCAAGAAAATGCACCATATCTTCTTGAATCCCCATTCTGCGCGCCAGGGCCGCAACTCTTTTTCCCTCAGTGTTTTGGCGATGACCATAATAATTACGATCAAACCGGTCACCGTTCCGACTATGTATGCAGCAAAACTAGCTAGTGTTAGACAGACGAAACGAGTGGTGCGGGATTTCTGTTCGTTCCTCAGTGAATCGAGTTTTGGGGTATCTCCGAACTGTTTGAACGCGGCGAGCGATGCCGTGTCTCGGAACCAACCTTTGGGTAGGGCTGTGTTGATAGTATCCAGGCACTGATCGAGCGGTATCTTTTGCTTACGTTTGGGGTCGCATAATATGCACTGCATCACTTTTACTGCGCGCGAATGATAGGGCGTCATGGCCTTGCACTGATCTGTCCCTGCCGCGTTACCGATTAGAGCCAGTCGAATGGCAATGTCCTCAGAGTTAGACGGATGTTCATCGAGAAGATCCGAAAGCCAGCGTTCATCCATTGCGAAAGTCTTTTCTGGAGAATTGATCATGAAATCTGCTTTGAGTACAGATGCCACTACAGGCGATGAGTCAGTGGCAAGTTGCAGTTCAGTCGCTTGATTCAGTCCGTAAGCAAGCATATCTATCTGTTCAGATTGTTTGATCGATAGCGGATTCTTATTCGTACCGCTGTGCGGCAGAAAGTTTGCTCCGAGCAGAAGGATAGGCACTGCAGTGGCGCCGGTTATCGTCCAATTCAGCCATTCCTTGCGCTTTTGCCCCTGATGAAAGCAACAAGAAATCAAAGATACAATCGTGAACACGAATAACGCCAAGACAATAAGAGCATATAGCCCTTGTAAGGGGTGGCTGTCCATTAAAATTCCTGTTGCGCGATTACTTCTTGGCGACATTATAGTCGTTCCCGATGAGCGCCGCTTTCGAATTCGTTATCGCCAAATCACAACCTTTCACCTCCGTCTGCTAATCTTTTTTCGGCCGGTTATTTCGTGGGGTCGAATGAAAGCAATAGTTTTATCTCTGGCAGCAACTCTTTCTCTTGGTTCGCTGTCTGCACAGGCTGCGGTAGAGCCCAAGCCGGAGCGGCCGCCTATCTTGCCTCCAGCTGACAATCTCGTGGTGGAGGGTGTGCCCAGTCCGCCTCTATCTCTCGTCGACGATGTGAACAGATATACCGAATACCGCACAGCCGGACTAACCAGTTGGCATCCGACGAAAAAAGAGATGCTGATCGAAACGCGATTTGCCGATACCGTTCAGGTGCATGACTTGAAGCTTGCCGGTGGAGCTCGCACCCAGTTCACGTTTTTCAAAGACAGCGCTCGTGGCGGTGATTTTCAGCCGACTCGAGGCGACTTTTTCTGCTTTAACAAAGACAAGGGCGGTGATGAATTTTTTCAGAAATATACTTACGATGTCGGCTCAAAAAAAGTGACACGCTTCACCGACGGCAAATCCCGCAACACCGGTGGTACCTGGTCGAATAGAGGCGATCGATTGGCATACGCCTCTACACGTCGCAATGGTCAGGATAATGACATTTATGTGGTTCGCCCCGAGGATCCAAAAAGCGACCGCCTTCTAACTCAACTGACAGGCGGTGGCTGGCAGGCTCTCGATTGGTCTTTTGACGACAAAACGTTGCTGATCGAAAACGAAGTCTCAGTAAACGAAAGTCATCTCTGGTTGGTTGATACTGAATCCGGTGCCAAGACTGCACTTACTCCCGATGGTGAAAGTGCCAAAGTCGTTTATAGTAACGGTCAATTCAGCCGCGACGGAAAAGGCGTTTTTGTCGCTACAGACAAAGATTCCGAATTCAAAAGACTAGCCTATATTGACCTCGCGACCAGAGAGTACACCTATCTCACTAAGGATATCCCCTGGAATCTCGATAGCTTTGCACTCTCCTGGGACGGCACCAAAATCGCCGCTATCACGAATGAAGATGGTCTGACAGTAGCGCACTTATACGACACAAACACCCGCCAGGAGCTGCCTCCACTCAAGTTACCGTCCGGCCAAATTAGCGGCTTCACCTGGCACAAAAACAATCGCGATCTTGGTTTCACGCTCGAGAGCGCACGGTCTCCGGCGGATGTTTACTCGGTCGATGTCACTACAGGCAAAGTCGAGCGCTGGACTGAGAGCGAGACAGGAGGTCTAGATACGAAAGATTTTGCCGAGCCCAAGTTGATTCATTGGCAAACTTTCGACAATCGGCAAATATCAGGTTTCATGTATCAACCGCCTGCTAGATTTACCGGAAAGCGTCCGGTGATCATCAATATACATGGCGGGCCCGAATCGCAATTTCGCCCGCGTTTTCTCGGACGCAATAACTATTACATGAACGAATTGGGCATCGTCACCATTTTTCCGAACGTCCGCGGTTCAGACGGTTACGGAAAAACTTTTGTTGATCTGGACAACGCTACCAAGCGTGCTGATTCATATGGCGACATCGGCTCTCTGATTCGTTGGATCAAGCAGCAACCGGAGCTAGACTCCGAGCGCATCATGATCACAGGCGGCAGTTATGGCGGCAACATGACCTTGGCTTGCGCCTACATGTACAGCGATCAGATTCGCTGTGCTCTGGACGTCGTTGGTCCGTCCAATCTCGTCACTTTCCTCGAGCACACGCAGGCCTACCGGCGCGACCTGCGTCGGGTCGAATATGGCGATGAAAGGGACCCAGCTGTTCGGAAGTACCTGGAGGGGTTGGCGCCAGTCAATCATGTCACTGAAATCAAGAAGCCACTATTTGTGGTGCAGGGCAAAAATGACCCGCGCGTTCCTGCCAGCGAATCGGAGCAGATGGTCAAAGCGATCCGAAGCACCGGCACACCTGTCTGGTTCCTCATGGCCAATGACGAAGGACACGGTTTCGCCAAGAAGAGAAATATCGATTATCTCTTCTATTCCACCATTGAATTTATTCAGACTTACTTGCTCAATTAGCAGTTTTGTCCTAGTGCGGAACAACCATTTCTTTGTAGCCTGACGGCACTGTGAATTGATCCGCCGCTGGCGCTGCGCTCGAGAATTTTTTCAAGGCCATCACTGTAGAACCCTGCGGATATTTCGTTTCTGAATGAACCAGATATTTGATGTCATCGCCGATCCAGACATCGGAGGTGCTTGTACCCTCTTTTGTTTCGTAGCCATGGCAGGGGTGTCCATCCATCTGTTTAGCGCCCAGCGGTTTCGCGTCTTTTTTCTTAGACCAATCCTCGTCGTATCTCACCTTGTTATCGTCTTTCATCGGTGTTTTGATCGACATATGATTTTGTTCGATCAGTGTCGTCATCATTTTGGCTGGATAGTCGGTAATCGTTACCGACTTCTGCCCGTTCAGATTCGACTCGGTGCGCATGTGCCCTTTGCCGTCACTGGCCATGCGCATAGTGCCTTTGGCGGTGCCGCTCATGTCGTAGGTCGCGTCATACGTCATCTTTGAAAACTCAATTGCCAGAGCTGGTGTATGCAGTCCCAAACCTGCTGCTAGAAATAAAAGCGAAACAACCCTCTTCATCGATTTTCTCCTTTTGATTTGTCACCCATGTTTTTCGGGGCGCATTAGTTGGGGAAGGTCTGGTTTCCTCGAACATTTGTTCGTCCGCCTATTTTTGCGCACTTTAGCTCATCCATGGCCTATGTCCGGGGTTAGTAAAGTGATCTAGACAGTGTGGCTCAAATATCCCTAAAATCGGTTCCTGTTGAAAACCGCAGGGACCATGGGGGCACTCCAGCGCAAAACCGAGCCTGAACCGCGACAGCGGCTTTCCAGCCTGAGGCAGACGAAATTGTTTGCTGGCCTGGCGTTGTTTGGCGCGCTCAATTTAGGTGCTTTCGCCTGGCTCGGACCAAGCAATCTTCCCCTTAATCGGAGCTCATTTGCCGAAAGCAATTACATGAGTCCCATGTATGGCACATGGACCTGGTGGATGGCGCGATCTTTTCTGCGTGAAGACAGAGCGCCGGATCTCGTGCTGCTCGGCAGTTCCCAGGTTAATTCGCCGTCATGGGCGGCTGACGCTTGCCTGACGCAAAAGCCTGTTGATTGTCTAGACCATCGCGAAGTCTTGGCGCTCGAGCATGCGCTTCAGCATTCACTCTCTCTGCCGCGCCCGCCAAAAGTCATGAACTGCGCGGTGCAGGGCGGCATGGCGTCCGATTATTACATGATCGAACGCACGCTCTTTCAGGCAGGACACAAGCCCAAAGTTGTCGTTCTTTGTCTCTCGCCGCGCGATTTCATCGATAACAAATTGACAGCCGCCAGTGCGACCGAACCTTTTCGCTTCTTTTCGCGCTTCATGGACGCAGGCAAGTTGGCTCAACTCGCTTATACCGATCCGTCAGCACGATTTTTTGCCGCTCTGGATAGCGCCACTAGCCGGCTGCCCTTGCGACGGCTGAACGAATTGATTGCTAACCGTTTCGCCAATTTTCAAGAAGCGCAAAAGAAAACGGCACCAAAAAAAGGCGAAGAATTGGCTCAGGCCATTTCCAACGGGCATCAGCAAGTCAAGCTCGGCGAGTGGGTTGTACCGGCTGATATGAAGAGCGTATACGTCGACAACACCGAAGAATACAGGCAGCGTTATGCCAATCCGAAGCCGACTACCTATCAAACTCAGATGGTGTTTTTCCGAGAGTTGATGCAAGATCTGAACGCTCGAGGGTGCACTGTTCACGTTGTCGAGATGCCGACTTCGGCTGGTAATCGAGCGCTTCTGCCGCAATCTTTCTGGCAAGATTTTCGTTCGTCCATGCAAGCGGTTTGTCAGGAAACCGGCTCTGCTTGGACCGATCTTTCGGCGGATGCAGACTTCCAGAAGGCAGATTATTTGGACACCGTGCACCTGAATGGACGCGGCGGACTGAAGTTTTTCGATAAGCTAGCAGTCACCGTATCTGGTGACAAAAAGGCGGTCGCACGACTGGTCAGTCCGGCAAGCATCGCTGCCGACGGTCGTACTTATTGAATTTGACCGTCAAACATGGCATGGGAGATTTCCCATTTACGCAGGGCAGTTTCTGTTCTAGACTCCGGCAATCGAGTCAGTTCCTACGCAGAGCGCAGAATTTGCGCCTCCGTCCCGGAGATTGGCTTCACAGCGGAGAATTGAGGAAACCATGGCCGAAACCTTTGAATGCAACAATATTGCTAACAGCCAGCCCAATCATTGCTCACAGGCTCTGAGCGAGAGTGTGCATAGCAAGCCGCCGCTGAAGCGGGCGCAAGCAGGTGGCGACGACGGTGGTGCTACTGGTAACCCTCTGGTGAACGACCTGGTCTATCGATACACATTGACTGACCGCGAAGTCGCCCAAGTAGAATGGGAACCTAAACACAAAACTTGGGAACACCAAACTGCTGATTTGATCAAAAAGCATCCCAAGCAATTTTCTCAATTCGACGAAGCCAGGAATCTGTCCAATATCGCCGATGCTGCGTTCGATCTTGGCAGTAAAATTCTTTTCGACGATTTCATCAATGGCGTGAATAAAGATTTGAAAGGTCAATATAAACTGTCTCTCTCTCCGGATCAGGAGATGTTAGCGAAAGCGACCGAAAAGGCCAGAGCTTTTGGGGACGAAACCCCTGATTTCGCTGGTCATCTCGACCTCAGAGATAAGCATGGGAAAGTTATAGGCTCTGTGCAAATAGTCCATAACCCGATTCCAGGCAGCCAGGTCTGGCTGTAATCGGTAACTCACTTGTTCTTGAGTAGTAATTCCGCTTTCAGCTGCTGCAGTGTTTTGTCTGTGGCTTCTCTTTCGGCGCTGAAACCTGCCGAACCTTCCTTAGTGCTTTCGAGATTCGATTCGGCTTGGGCCAGACGCAAGTAGTAGGACTCTGCTTGCCCGCTGGTGATGTGATTGCTCGCCAACGCTTTGCTGATCAACTCGTCGATATCACTGTGCATCGAATTCGTTGTGGTTGCCGATTTGACCGTGCGTGGATAGATATCACGTCTCATCTCGTTCAAAATCAGCGTGTTTCTGTCGATTAGATCTTGCGGAATCTGGCTATTCAAGCTGACGTATTGCGATTCGGTATCGTTCAATTTGTTCAATTCGGATTTAAACTGACTGGCTGCGGCGGCTGATAGCCAGCCGTTTATTAGCCCATCATTGATTTGGATCAAAACCTGCTGTTGCAACTTACCAGTGCCTTGAGCAGGCTTGTGTATGGGGTGACTTATGCTATCGGGCAAGTAGGGTGACGGCTGTTGATCGACAGGAGCGTTCTGCGCTTGCGCCGCTTGCACTGAGGCAATTGCGATCATGCAACTGAGTGCTCTCTCCACGATGATTCGCTTGTCCATGGTGTGTCAGTTAGGAGTGTCTTTCTTGACAGTGACTTTGATGGCGCTGCCTGCAGCCAGCCCGTCTGGAGGGTCCAAAACGACTACGTCATTGACCTTCAGCCCTTTGCTAACGGCCAGGTTGTTGCCATAATCACGAGCGACTTCGATGCGACGATACTCGATTTTGTCTTTGTTATCGACTGCTACATATAGACCATCGTTCTTCGTGATTGAAGCGTTGCTCGGAATGATCACAGGCGGATTAGGATTGTCGAAGTGGAAGCGCACTTCTGCGTAAGAGCCAGGTTTTAAAACGTGGTCTTTGTTGTCGATGCGAATTTCAGTTTGCAACGTGCGGGACGTAGAATTGAGACTGCCAGCGATGTTGGTCACTCTGCCGACAAAAGCCTGTCCGGGGAATTCTTGCAGCAAGAGGTCGGCTTTGTCGTTGTTGTGAATGTAGCGATAGTCGCTTTGCGGTACATCGACATAGATTCTCAAGACATCGGTCTTGGCCATGGTCAGCAATTGAGTTGTGCCATTGGCCCCTCCGGCGGCTACGAGAGCGCCGGCATCAACTAATCGATCGGTGATGACGCCATCACAAGGAGCAACAACTTTTTGGAAACCCTGCAATGCTTTTAATTGGTTCAGCGCTGCCTGATTCGATTCGACTGATTGTTTGGCAGCGGCTATGCGGGCATTTGCCGATGCCACTTGAGCCAATTGGGCTTGCCGATTATGTTGAGCGACTTGGATTGCGGCCGTATCAGAGTTGTATTTTTGCAGAGCCTGATCTCGTTGTTCGTACGAAACTGCTCCCTCTGTTGCCAGGGCCGCATAGCGACCTACTTCTGTGGTGCTGAATTCCAAATTGGTGCGGTTTTGTTTGATCGTCCAATCAGCAGCGAATAGCAATGCGGCATAATTTTCGCGGTCGGACAGGGCTGATGTGAGATTGGCTTGAGCAGCTCTCAGATTGGCTGCTGCCTGCTGTACTTGTTGATCCAGTTCAGGGGTATCGATTATGGCCAAGAGCTGACCGGCCTTGACGGTGTCGCCAATGTCTACAAGACGTTTGACCACATAGCCATTTGCTCTGGCATACACTGGTATGTTTTGCACCGGTTGCAGGTCGCCGGGCAGGCTCAGTGATTCACTCTTGGCTGCGGCTTTGGCAACCGTGGCGCTCAACTCCGGCAACTTAGTCGTCAACTGCTCGTGCACTTTCTTCAACTCCATTTGGTTTTGAACGCGCGGAGTGACTCCAACCGCCGCCAGTGCCACTACTCCAACAACGACAGGCAAGAGGAAGGGATTGAGAGCTCCCTTGGCTTTTCGATTCTCCGCGGCGTGTTCCAAGCGTTTAGAGTGGACTGCGCTCGAGCAGCGGTCAGGCTCATAAGTATTGTCGGTGCTCTTAATTTCTGTAGTGACCATTGTGCTGCCTCGTTCGATTCAAGCGGATATCCTCAACTTACAGGACGCAGAGGAGAAGATCCAATACAGGGATGTTATGCAACCCATAAGCGAGAGTAATCAGTTCTCAAACCCCTGACCTATGGGCTTTTCGAGGCGGTGTTCGCTGGCTCAGGCGCATTGCGCTTGAGTAAACAGAAAACTATGGGTACGAAAAAGAGTGTAGCAAAAGTTGAGGAAAGCAGTGCATTGGTTGATGGTGATGATGATGATGATTATGAAATTCAACCTCTGGCAAAACCTTGCTTAGTCCGGCACTCCACTGTGATCGACGATCAATTAGTCAAAGAATTGCATAAAATGGTGAAAAATATGGGCGTCAAAATTGAAACGTTTCGCTTGATCAATGTCGAATATCCAGAAAATATGCAGAAGTTGTTGCTGGCAAAGTCTGAAGC
>CAJCHQ010001005.1 GCA_903970295.1 Bryobacterales bacterium | reverse complement strand
CGAGAAAATCGCCTCAGCGATTGCTTCTGACTCCGCCGATGGTGGCAAAAGGTCTGGCACCAGACACGAGCGCATGCCGCCGGCAGAAGCGGCAAGCACACCATTATGTGCGTCTTCGAGCACAAGACAATTGGCGGCGGGGACGCCGAGAGCTGCTTGGGCTTTGAGAAATATATCCGGATGCGGCTTACCGCGATCAACCATGTCGCCGCCAATCACGACTTTGAAATACTGAAGCACGTCGTGATGCATAAGCCTTTCTTTCGCTTCTTCGTGCACAGTCGACGTACCGACCGCACAGGGAAGATCATGCTCTTGCGCCCAAAGCAAAAGTTCACGCACGCCCGGTTTCATCGGCATGCCTTCAGTCTCGTGCAATTCTTCGTAAAGAATTTTCGCCCGCTTGCGAAACTGATCGAGTGGAAATTTTTCACCGAAATCACCTGCCAGAACTTGTTCGGCGTCGGCAACCGTGATGCCGATCAACTTTAGATAGAGCGCATCGGTAAGATCGAAACCGGCTTCGAGAGCAGCTTTCGTCCACGAGCGCTTATACAAACCCTCGGTGTCCATGAGCAGCCCATCCATGTCGAAGATTAGTGCCTGTGGTCTGGCCATTGCAAAATTTTTCCTAATCAGTGCCAAGTTAGACAGGCAAGGACGGCGGCTCATCAGCCTCCGGCGCCTGAAAGATATCTATTTTTTTGTCAGCAAAAATGTTGTCGGTTTCTTCATTGCAAAACGTACTCACTTCGCCAATCACACATGGTGCGCCGACCGGAACGAATTCATGCCAGATCCCTGAAGTAAGAGTGATCCGAGCCCCTGCTGCCAATTCGAAGGGCACACCGGATTGATGAGTTTCCAGGCGGCGATTGATTTTCACTTCGACCGGTGCTTTCTCGCCATGCTCACGCGGATTCGACGACCACACCGTGATCTTAAGTCGGCCATGGCGGCAGATGATGTCTTCCTTCTTCTCGTAATGAGTATGAGCAGGCGTGACCATGCCTTCACGCGCGTACATAATCTTTTCGCAGTACTCGGGTTCATTGGCCAGTAAGACTTCGACCAATCCAACTTTCTTATAATCGCCCAGACCGAAGTCTGTTGCTGACCATTCGGGATTGGGCGGCAAAACCCAGTGGTGAGTCTTCAAACATTCAGCCGCTTCCCGACAAAGTTGATTGATTTCACTTTGCTTCATTTTCTTCTCCGCTTACTTTATCGGCTACTCGGTAAAATCCACCTTCTCTAGACTAGCCTCCGACCTGCGCTCTTAACGTCTGGCCGCTCCGACTTCTTCACGAATATGTCTGAGCGCCTGATTGGCAGTTTCGCCATCATGCAAAACACTCTGAAGCGCCTGAGTCATGCCCTTGGGATCTTTATGCTGAATGATATTGCGACCGTAAATGATACCGGCAACCCCTTGAGCGACCAATTTTTCAGTGTGCTGCAAAACTTCTTCGTTCGATGCTCGACTGCCACCACGCACACATACGGGCACGCCGGAAACAGCCTCGATCACGCGATGGAATTCTGCTTCGGGATCGGTCGAATCAGTTTTGATCAGATCAGCACCAAGTTCAGCGGCCATGCGGGCGAGAGTCACGACTTTCGCCGGACTGAGATCGCCTTCCATGCCATTTTTCACTTTCTTGAAAGAAAGCGGTTCCACTCCGAGAGGCATGGCATAACGATCGCAAACATGCTTGAGCTTTTGAATATTGCGCACGCACTGATTGAGCATTTCAGGGAAATCTTCGACTTGCAATAAATTCAAAAGAATACAGGCGGCATCCAGTCGCAATGCCACTTCCACTGCTTCTTCGAAAGCCTCGCAAAACAATTTGGAACTCGGCAATACATCGTTGTAAAAATTGGCTGTGTCAGCCCGCAACATCAATGCCGGTTTATTGCGCCCGGGCAATTTCTGCAAATGCGGGGCCTCGCCGGGCGATAATAAAACACCATCCGGATTAGCGTCGGCAATTGTGCCCACGACCTTTTCCATATTTTCGATGCCTTCTAAAAAGGCGGCGTTGTTGAACAACGCGTGATCGACAGCGACAACGAGAGTGCGTCCGGATTTTTGATGAAACAAACGATTGAGACGATAATGCATCGCGAAATACCTCTTATCCTGGCGCAGATCTTATCACGGGCGCCATCTGTTGACCCCCTTGAGAGGCTGCTGTATCATACACTGGCTCTTGGCTCCCCGCCAACATGACAATCGACGATGACTTGCGCAAAGAAAATCGGCATCTTACTGCAAGTTATTATTTGCTGCCTGCTTTCATCGTGGTCCGATGCTGCCTTAGCAATGGAGGCGCTCTCGGCGCAAACGACTGCCGAAGCCAATGCCGAAGCAATCGTCTCGTTGACGAATCAATTGTTAGTCAAGGAGATCGATCTCGAGCATTACTATCTCCAGTATCGACTCGATGCTAGCAAAGAGCCAAGCACTCGGCGCTTGAGATTTTTCATTCTGCAACAGGCAGCAACCGGTGGCTTTGTCGCTTCCAGCATAATCAACACGGCTGAACCTGCTAAACATTTCAAGTCACCCGAACAAGCTTCGACCAAAGTTTATAAACGTTCGATGCGGATAGGCGCGATCAGTTCGGTATTAGGTGCTGCCAGCTCCGGTTTAGAATTATGCTCGAATAGCGGAATCGCTTTAAAGAATAAATGGCATGGTGAAGATCCTGCCTCTGCCTGCCGAACAGTGATTGAGCGACTGCGTGAAATCGATGAATTATTTAGCCGACGCGAACTTTTAGTTCAGGCAATTCACGACCGTCAACGTTATGATATCTGCCAGGCGGAAACGAAGGTGCTCAAATCATTTCGTGATTGGTGCGTTTACGAATTCGCTGATGTCTATGCTGACACGAAATCGTATCAATCGAGCAACAACGTTTTTTATGCAATCGACACCGGCGCGTACATAACCAGCTTCGCCTCGTACATATTCACGCTCAAATCTTTCGGTCGCGCAAGATTCGCTTATCCCGGACTTTATAACGGCTTTGTCAGCGACTCGATGTTCACCGTGGAAGCGCCTGCCAGTGCCGTCGCCTACAGCTGGCTCTACAAAATGGCCTGGAACAAAGTCGTTAAACAACTCAAGGAAAATCCTGTAGATGTGGAGCCGAACGCAAAAAAGCAGATGGTCCAACTGGAGGCATTGGTGGCCAATGCCGAAGATGCAACACTTTCCTTGACTGGTCCGACCGCATCCAGATTGGCAATATATTCTTTCTGGTCGAGCCGCTACGACAAATTCATCGACAGGCGCATGAAAAATATGCGCCGCCTCTCTCGCTTAGCCTTGCAATCAGAAATATCGGGACCATTGATTGCCAGCACTGGTCTCGCCGCGGACGTAGAATACGCCAGCGCTTTATATGGCTACAAAGCCAATCCATTTATGCAAAACGCTTTATATTTTGCTGGATCCGCGGCATTGACGTGTGGCACGGCGGCATCGCTAGGACTATCGGGCTGGTGGTTCATTGATGATCTGCGCAATACGAGCGCATCTCGCCGCGACCACACATTGCCGGAGCAGCTCTTGCAAGACCGCCTGCGCACTCTCGATCTGCTCAAACAAATGGTCTTATGAAGACGACAAACGCTAAACTGATTTCATTCGTGTTGCTCCTGATCATCATCGTTACAGTGTGCGGTCATCCAGCTCTGGCCGGCACTCTGTCCATTGCTCGCGATGCAGACGGGCTTCTCTCGTCCTATCGCGGCGAGGCTCCGGCGCCTAAAATCGGCAATTTGCTCGGCACTAATTTGCTTATTTCAATCAATGATAATGCGGCCACAGTCGCTGAGAAAGACAAACAGGGACAGCGTCACGTCATTTTGAACGGAGCTATTTTCAGTGCCCAATTAAAAAAGGGGGCGATCGAAAACCGCTTTAACAGCTATTGTTTCTTCGACTCGGGTGAAAAACTGGCCGAGCTTCTGGGAGCCGATGCCAATGCTGCCGATCTGGTTTTGACGAACAAAGAGCGCAAACTGACAGGACGAATAAAATCCGTCGATCGCGAGCAATTAGTAGTCGTGCAAAATGGAGCCGAAGAAAAAATTCCCGTCAAGGATATTCAAACGATTGCATCCAGTCGCGTATTCGCTCTGACAGCTCTGATATTTCTGCCTGCTGGCACCAATCTGGAAGATAAAAACGGATTCAAATCGAAAGTGGCCCGTTTCGAATTAGACACAACCCTCGATGAATTCATGACCGCCTCCGGTCACAAGCGGCTGCAAGCCAACATCACCGCTCAAGCCTACACAAAGAAACAGAAGACGATTTTGATTGGCGCTTCCGCTCTGGCAACAGTGGCCGCTATCAGCATTCCTGTTGCTCTGGCTGTACCGCTTGCCGGCAGGCGCAAAATTACACCGTTGCAGGTACGGCAGTTCGAAGAAATGCCACTCGTGCCCAAGCGCTAAGCGAGCATTGCCTTGACAATCAATTTCTGAAAATGCACACACAGATGTTCGCTGTTGGTCAGAAATCGGCCGACGCTAGGCACACCACCGATCAATCCTCGTTGCACCGAATTCGTGAGGACATCGTCTTCGGCACCGACTTCCTGGTTGAAGTGAATCAATTCTTCCGCCCACTTTTTATCGACACCTGGTGCAAAATATTGTTCGGAAAATCCCCTGGCTTGATTTGGCCCGTCCGGCAGCCAGAAGTCGACAGACAAATTGGCAAAACCAGGATTGATATTGATCGTCAAATTCGGCCAGAGCAAATGATATTGGGCTTGTTTGACTGAACCTTTAGCATCGTAGATAGGGATTTTGCTTTTGCCTTCCAGAGCCGAGTTGCGCACGTAGCCGACCTGACTGGAATACCACTCATGCTCGGTGAGCTTGTAGCTGTCCTGGTCGACATCGATAGCGGCACTAAATCCGGGATGCGCGACGGCACAGTGATAGCACTCGAGATAATTTTCCAGCATCGTTTTCCAATTGGCGCGGGCGGTCCATTCTTCGCGATTCCACAATTCAAGAGTGTCGAGATCGATGCCGCTTTCTTTGAGAATGTCGAGCACCGAACCGTAATAATGTGCGAGCGGCTGGCAATTCTCTGCCGCATTGGCAAACACCCAAGGCCCCAAAGTATCGACTTTGATCGACAGCAAAGGATAATCAGAAACCGAAAAATTGGGCTCTCGATCCGATCGTGGTGCGGCTTTCAGCGCTCCGTGCAAATCATAAGTCCAGGCATGATATCGACATTGCATGATTTTGGCATTACCACAGCCTTTCATGACTTCATGCCGCCTGTGCCGGCAAACATTGATAAACCCTGCCAACCCGTTTTGATTGCGTATGACTACAACCGGAATTTCACCCACATAACCGGTGATGTAATCGCCGACATTTTTCAATTGCATTGCCGGACCGATGTACTGCCAGGACTGACGAAAGATCTTGTGAATCTCCTGCTCCACAATAGCCGGATCCGTGTACCAATTGGCTGGCAGAGTCTCACCACGCTCGAGAGCTTCAATCAGCTCACTCGCTTTGTCCAGGGTTCGTTGCATAAATTTCCCTCTCAGATCGCTTTCTGACCACCAGGCAGAGCAAACGAAATCATATCCGAGCGCTGAACACTTTTTGGGTTAAATCGTTAAATCGAAAAAGTCAGGTCTTTGCGTCCACGGCAAAACAAAACGCAGGCATACGGGGGATAGCCTGCGTTGAGTTTTTCTATTCGTAATGCAAGTGTACGGGGGGTAGCTTGCCTCACTGAATTTTTCGATTGGGAAGCATTGCCGCCAGGCAGTTTCATTCAGCCAATACTGCCTGCCGTTTCTATCGGGGGATAGGCTCGTTGCGCGAAGTCAGTGGCGCTGCTTCGTTTCGAATATGCTGAATGTGAGAACAATGTACATGCCAGAGCCGCGTATGTTGTTACGAATTCGTTAATCGGCCAAATTATTTTGACGAAGGCAATAATGCAGCACTGCTTGTATCGTGCGAGTCCGGACCAGAGTTTGCTGGGTTGGCAGAAGGCTTGCTTTCTTTCTCTTCGATTGGCAAGCGCACAGTGAATGTAGAGCCCTTATTCAATTCGCTTTCTAATTCGATCGCGCCTTTGTGGGCACGCAGAATCGTCAAAGCGATCGCCAGTCCCAAACCGGTGCCACCACCATACAAGCGGCTGCGCGTGCGCGAACGCTCGACCCGATAGAAGCGGTCGAAAATTCGTTGCTGATCGGCTGGGGCAATGCCTATTCCCGTATCGATTACGCGGATGATCGCCTGATTATTGCTGGCTCGCAAGGTGACCGTCACTTTGCCGCCAGCCTGGGTGGCCTTGATTGCGTTGTTAATCAAATTGAGAAACACTTGCTTCAGTCTGTCACCATCGGCAAAAACATAAATCGGTGTTTGCGAGAGAATGAATTGCACTTCGATTTGTTCGGGAGCAATTACAGTCACTGTGTCTTCGACACTGGAGAGAACGTCACGCACGTCGATGATTTCTTGCTGATTGATAATCGCCTGACCGGCGTCGGCTCGGGCTAATTGCAGCAAGTCGGCGACCAGGCGAATCAAGCGTCCTGATTCATCGGATATGGTTTGCAAAGCCTCAGCTAACAAGCTGCTGTCGATATTGCCGCCACGCCGCAAAAGCAATTTCGTATAGCCCTGAATGGAAGTCAGAGGCGTTCTCAATTCATGACTGGCGTCAGCGACGAATTGGCATTGAATATTCAAAGATTCTTCCAGTCGATTCAACAATTTATTGAAAGACTGGCGCAGCTCCAGGGTTTCGACCGGCTCATGGGCATCGACTTCCAGACGCTGGCGAATATCCATGGTGGCGAGCTTAGTCGTTCCCTCCAGCAATTGTCTGATCGGAATCAAGATAACGCCTGCCAGAACCCAATTGATGAAGACAAGAATGGGGATGAGCGGCACATACCAAACAACATCAGTGAGGTTGATGCCGGAAAGTCCGGCCACAATCAAATGGCAAATGATGATCGGCAGAATGCCCGAGATCGACATGACCAGGGCCATGCGGATACGCATCGATTTCAGCCAATCGGACTTTCGCATTCGGCTATTATATATCCGGTGCCTATATATGTGCCTTCGACGTCTTCAAAGACGAACCAGAGTCAGGCGTCTCGTCCTTACAATTCACGGGTTGCGAGCTAAGAGAGCAATCCTAAAAACTGCTCGTGCAAAACTTTGTTGGTAACCAGACAATCACCGGCATAAATAGAGGAGCCGCCTGCCAGGTCGGCATAGCAGCCTCCTGATTCCAGAGCAATGATCTTCATGGGCGCAAGATCCCAGGGTTTCAGGCCGATTTCGAGATTAGCCTCCGCCTTCCCCTCAAATACTTGGGAAAAGCCGAGATAATCGCCAGGAGAGCGTTGTCGCCCGGTGATCTTTGCTATTTTCTCCAGCTTGCCGGCGAATCCTCGCTCGAGAATGCGACTGAGACCGCCAAAATTGAATTGAGAAAGGGCCAGCTCCGGCTGTTGGGAGACGGTCAGACGATTGCCGTTTTTCCAGGCACCTTTGCCCTTCTCGGCCCAGAAAGTTTCAGCGGCGGCGGGCGCATGAACTATGCCCAGAACGATTTCGCCGTCTGCTTCCAGTGCTAAAAGAGTGGAAAAGGTCGCCAGTCCGCGAGCGAATCCATAAGTGCCATCGATCGGATCAACAATCCAGCGCCTGGTTGATCCGACCTTGCCGGCTGTTTCTCCTTCCTCTTCACCGAGAATGTCGTCGCCAGCATATCGACTGGCAATACCGGCGCGAATTATGCGCTCACATTCGGTGTCGGCAACTGTGACGGGAGAGCCGTCGTATTTTAATTTAGCTTCGACGCCTTGATTGAAATGACGCAGAGCGACAAGACCTGCTTGCTCGCAGAGATCAAGCGCGAAGACAAGCTCCTGACTGAAAGCCGATGTATTGATCACTCTTCTTTCTCTTTGGAACAAAGATAACTCCCGACAGAGAAAGTTCTCCGCGGGAGTTTCTTGTAGATCAGGTCAGACACAAGTCGTGTTACTTGATTCCAGAGTTAAGTTAGAACAAGAACTCGTAGATACCACGTGCACCACGACCAACGCCAACCAAGATATCGCGAGCATCGATGAACGTGCCTTTGACCAAGCGCTCATAAATGAAACCTTTCTGGCGCTCAGCATAAGCAAGTCGCATGTCCTGCTCGATGTTTTTGTCTTCAACTGCCTTCATGCGTGCTTCTAAACTATCCACGCGTGCTTTCAATTGATTTAGTTCTGTACGGAATTCGTCCAGCAGTGCAGCAAACTTTTCCAAGTCGGCTTTATCTGCTTTGAGATTGAGTCGTTCAGTGATGCACTGCTCATACTTATAAAGTGCGGCTGCCAGTTCAAATCTTGTCGCGGATTTTTGTCCACGGAAAGTTCTATCCGGATAACCTACTAAGACGTGACACTGATTGTTTACGAGCTCCTTGAGCGCGTTGTAAGCCCACTCATTACCTACAACGTCTGTCAACTCACTGACATTGGTCGCGCCTTGCGCATTAACCTCTGTCGCGTTGATCAAGGTGCTCGCACTTACGGCAACCAGTGCTGTAAGTAAGGATGCAAACCCCTTTTTCATATGGTAAATACTCCCTTGCAATGACCTGAATCTAACGGTCGCCATCATAGCTTAATTGTTCCTGCGCGAAATAGGAATGAAACGCAAAAATTGCTGCAGTGCTGTAAGAAGTTTGTGAAAACCGCAACCTGTGCTCTATCGACCATTATTAAATAAAGTTAATAATTTAACATTCGGTCGCCCAAAATATATCCAGCACCGATCCCTCAAAGTCCCACTGCATCGAGGTTCATGGCAACCTATCGTCAAGAACTCCCGCCCTTTTCGCCTCTCCAAATTTATCGGACAGCCGTTAGTGCGGAGTCGATTGGATGCCACTGAGTGATACCAGAAATAGTGCCAATAGTTAGCAACGCCGAGCGATTACAGAACCGTATTTGGTACCACGCCGAAACCACCGCCTCTGATTGCTGAAGGCAGACAACAAACATTCTTTAGGAAGCGATTGTCTACTACCAGCAACTTCACTCACCTGTCGGGGTCAGCCTCTAAAAAGTTCCCCAAGTCGAGAAACCCAGATTTTGCGATGATTATCAGACACAAGAGGCCAAAAACGGCCCCGCAGACAACTCAATCAACGTGAGAAAATGAATGCGGAGGTTGGCAAATGCAGCAGTTGGAATTGCGAATCGGTCATCTATACGCTCACTTCCTCAACATATACGGGGACCGAGGCAACATTATCACTTTGGAACAACGCTCGCGCTGGCGAGGCATCTCGTGTGCGGTGACGCCGATCGGTTTGGGTGAAAAAATTGACCCCGATCATTTCGACCTTTATTTCATCGGCGGCGGTCAAGACAAGCAGCAACAAGTGATTGCGGAAGATTTGATCAAGCGCCAATCGATTATGCAAGACGCCGTCAAACAAGGTGCGGTGATTCTAGCCATTTGCGGCGGTTATCAACTGCTCGGACACTATTACAAGCCGCACGAAGGTGCCGAGTTAAAGGGAATTTCGCTTCTCGATGCTTATACCGTCGCAGGCACGAGACGAATGATCGGTAACGTTATTATCAAGTGCGAGGACGAGACCACTCTGGTTGGCTTCGAAAATCACAGCGGCAAAACGTTTTTAGGCAAAGGACTGAAAGCGCTTGGCAAAGTCGTCACCGGCAACGGCAACAACGGCGAGGATCAGCTGGAAGGTGCCAGCCAAGGTACTGTCTATGGCACCTATCTGCACGGCTCTCTTCTCCCGAAAAATCCCCATTTTGCCGATCGCCTGATCTCGCAGGCATTGGAGCGACGACATGGTAAGGTAACTCTGGCCGCCCTGGATGATGCGCTGGAAAAATCCGCTCACAAGCGCGCCTTGACCTTACCTGCTTAAAGAAAAATCCGTGAAAAAGCTTTCGATTCTCATCCCTGTATACAACGAAAAGCAAACGATCCTGCAGGTTTTGGAAGCCGTTTCCAAGGCGCCGACAGCCGGGTTGGAAAAAGAGCTGATTGTCGTCGAGGATGGTTCCACCGACGGCACTCGCGAAATTCTCAAAGCACTAGATGGTTCGCTCTATCAAGCCAATATTTACTTTCACGAGAAGAACCAGGGCAAAGGTGCGGCCTTGCGCACCGCCCAGGGTTACGCCACAGGCGACATCATCATCATTCAGGATGCCGACCTGGAATATGATCCTGAGCAATATCCACAGTTGCTGAAGCCGATCATCGAGGGTCGCGCCGATGTCGTTTACGGCTCGCGCCTGGCTGGAGGCTCGATCACACGGGCCTTCAAGATCGCCCACTATTTTGGCAATAAGTTCCTCAGTCTTTTGACTAATATTCTCTACAACTGCACCTTGACTGACATGGAAACTTGCTACAAGGTCTTTAGAGCCGATATCTTCAAGCGCGTTACGATTAAATCCAACCGCTTCGACTTCGAGCCGGAAATTACCGCCAAAGTTTTGAAACAACGAGTCCGTCTCTACGAGATGCCGATCAACTATTACGGAAGAGATTATGCGGAAGGAAAAAAAATTACCTGGCGCGATGGTTTCGCGGCTGTCTGGGCATTAGTCAAATTCCGCTTCGTCGACTGATCAGACAAACAGCTTAACAAAGCTCTGCGTGCGCCGGCATATAGGCTGCGCGAGCCTAACTTCGCTTTCCAATAGTTTTGTTGGAAACGGCTTGGCAACAATCAGTCTAGCGCTGCGTCCAGTAGCCCCAAACAGCGACGACCGCAAGCACCTGGCCGCTCGCTTTGACAAAAGATGTGTAGAGGCCCGAATTATGAATGACAATACCGTCCAGGACGCAGTAATCAATACCGACCGCATCCAGCACAATCTGGAAGTCAGAAAAAGCGGCATGAAATATTGGCTCCGGGAGCAGAAGCAGGGCTTTAACCAATTTTGCATCGACCAAGAAGCAACGCACAGAGTGAGGTCTGACTTCAGCTATCCGCTGTGCAGTCTCGACGAAGACAGAGATGTCGAGCAATTTAAGCAATCGCTAAAAGGAAATAGTAACACCACATACGATACCAAAATCGAACACGGTGCAATCACAACCTGGATGTGCGCGATCGCCTCTCGTCCGGAGACCCTGCCAGAAGTTTTGCGTCACCTGTCTGCCAATGCCAGTGAGGATGTGCGCCTGGCCGTGGCTCGAAATGAGAGCACTACCCGCGACATATTAATGACGCTGGCTGCTGACAACAGTGTCAGAGTTAGATATGCCGTCGCCGAAAACCCAACTTTGCCCGTCGGCATTCTCGACCTCCTCATTGAAGACGCAAATCCGGCAGTATCGGGACGTGCCCGTCGCAGTCTGGATAAACTGGTCCCGGGCAGTGCCCGGTCAACCTGGCACAAACTGAAAACGCTCGCTCAGGAAGGAATCGTAGACGCTGAAGCAGACTAAGCGGCCTATTCTCTGGCTCGCCTGCAGCTCTTGCCGGCGACCTGAAAGTCACGCTTGCTTTTACTTGGCAACTTGATTATATTGCTAATAGCCTTACCTTACTATATGGACGGAAGCACTACCCAGGGCTCGCTGTGGGGATATATGCCAGCCGCTTTTCAGCTCAATTTCTATTTTGCGTCAGCCAGTCTCGCTTGCCTCGTTTTGTGTAGCGCGCCTCTCAAAAGCGAGGCTCAAGAGTCTAATCAACGTACTATTTTCATGAGTCAAACCGGTTTGGTGCGTCCTTCTGGGACATACATCGGACCGGGCACTGTGAGCAATTCGGCCCGTGGTATCTATGCCAGCGGCGCCCAAGTCAATCCTAGTTTGCCGCGTGTCAATCTCGGCGCTAATGTGGCCACGCCCGGCGACAATCAATACAGCGCCAATCCCACTCAAGTGAGAGCACCAGTCCAACAGAGTATGGGCAGTAATCCGAATCTACCCTCAGCCAGATTGGGTGCCAATATCGGCATGGCCGGCGACAATATGCGCAGCGATCTGGGCAATAATCAGGCTCCGCAGCAACCTCGCTATTATCAGGCACCGCCACGCGTCATTTATATTCAGGCCCCGACTTATCAACAATCAATTCCACAACAAAACGGTGTCGGCGTCTACGAAGGCGTCGTACCCAAGCAACAAATACATTTCTAGCTGCCAGCTGCTAAACTTTTGCCATCTATAAAAGTTTTGAAAAAGTTTTGAAAAAGTTTTGACGAGCTACTGATCGGAGCTTGTGCCGATCAGCAAGAGAGGGCTGGATGAAATCAGTTGTCGTACTGGGCGGCGCCGGTGCCATGGGACAAATTATCGTTCGGGATTTGTCCGAGTTTTCCCGATTCGATCAAATCTTGATCGCCGATTTCGACCAACAGAAGGCGCAGAGCCTGGCCGCATCGACCAAAGATCAGCGCGTGAAGAGCATCTTTGCCGATTTGAAAGACAAAAAAATCCTGATCAAGGCCTTGACGGGTGCCTACTTAGTGATCAACTCCACGCCTTATTATTTCAATGTCGATGTGATGCAAGCAGCGCTGGAAGCTGGTTGCCATTACATGGATCTGGGCGGCTTGTTTCATGTAACTAAACAGCAGCTGGATTTGAATGAGCAATTCGCCAAAAAGAATTTACTAGCCGTATTGGGTATGGGAGCCGCCCCGGGTCTCACTAATGTCATGGCCGCAGCGGCGGCAATCGAATTAGAACGAGTGCATTCGATCGATGTCGTGATCGGCTGCATAGATTTCACCAAAACCGATCATCCCTTTGCACCGCCGTATGCCCTCGACACCATTCTCGACGAGTACTCGCTCAGACCAATGGTCTACGAAGAATACGAATTTCGGGACAAAGAGCCCATGTCGGGCGAGATTGAAGTTGATTTTCCGGCCCCTGTCGGATTCGCCAAAGCAATTTATACTTTGCACTCAGAAGTGGCCACATTGCCCAATTCATTTTCGATGAAAGGCATAGAACGGGTCACGTTCCGATTGGGTCTGCCGCTAACTTTTCACGAGCGCTTAAAATTCTTGATCGAGTTGGGCTTCGGCAAAAATGAATTAGTCGGCTGGGGTGAGAACACTTTTCACCCACGCAAGGTGCTCGCCGCTCTCATTCAGCAGTTGCCTCAACCCGCAGCCGCAGTTGATGATTGCGAAGTCGTGCGCGTAGACGTAGCCGGCTCGCTCGAAGGCAAAGACAAATTGATCCGCATGGAAGCAGTGGTCAGATCGGAAAGTGCCCGCAATATTTCCAGTGGCGCTCTAGACACGGGCGTGCCACCTGCCATAGTGGCACAGCTGATTCTGGATGGCACGATCGCCCGCAAAGGCGTGCTGGCGCCGGAGAACTGCATTCCGCACAGCCTCTTCTTTAGCGAACTAGAAAAGCGCAATATAAAAGTGACGAGCACTCACTCGGAAAAAGAAAAAGCTACGATCAAATAATCTGCTCGGTCTGGCTTGATCAGGTTTGATCAGGATCGATCAGGACCGATCAGGTTTGATCGGTCTGGGAAACTACGCGCCAGGCGTTTGCTCGCTGTTGCCTTTCTCAATCAAGCCGAGCCTGAGAAGCACATCCAGCTCCGCTTTAATGACGTCGAATCCGCGCCTGAGTATTTCTGTTTTGCTCGGATCAACAGCACCACTGATGACAATCGAGTTTTCCAGCTCCGGAGAAAAACCCCGACCTCGGACGATCAAAGATTTCAACTGGCTGTCTGGATCCGCATACACTTCTCGAATTTGCCATTTAGCAAATGATTCTCTGGCCAGCAGTTCGTTGTCGCCGCGCACTTCGAAATTGTTGTCGACTTCGAGACTGCCTGTGCGAATAATGGGATAGTTCAGTTCTTTCTTGAAGAGGTCGAATTTGTCTTTTTCTTCCTGCTTCAGGTCAGGGAGAACCTGCTGCAAGACAGTAAAGATCAAGTTAGTCGCACCGGGAATCGACCATGATTTTTTGCCCAGATTCAAATAGAAATCTTTTGTCGTGTCATATTTGACTTTGTAGCTGATCATATACAGCTTGTCGGTCAAAACCGGGGCGATACTGCGCAATTCGATTCGATAACCTTTGTAGTTGACCGAAACCTGGGCCGACCTGATCCATTCGCCCAGCTTTAATTGGGCTTCGTTATAACCCGGCGGCATATCGTCCCGAGCCGGAACAAAGGGCACTTCCCAGAGACTACCGCCGAGCTCCTGGGCAAAAGCGCGCCAGGTCTTCAAAAGTGTGGCGTAGGGGTCTTTGAGAACCTTTTTCGCTTGTTCCTTCAGCACTGCTTCGATGTCCATTTGTGACTCCTGCGACAATAGAATAAGAGAATTAGCTAAATTTCTTCGTTCACCTCTTAATACGATTGTAGTCCCGCTTTCCGGGCAAAACGGCTTAGACCGTATTTCTTTAGCTTTGTTGGCGTAATTGGAAGAGGAAAAATCAGCGGCCTCAGAAATCGCGCCGTGCGAAAGTCTCCGGTATGATGTTACAGCTGGGTTTCAGGAATAAATCAAATGCCAAACACAAAGTCACTGCTTTTATTGATATTGCTTTCGAGTTTGACTATGACGCGCGTTTCTCTGGCAGCTGGAAGCGATGGTAAAAAAGGAGGGCCGGCAAAAGAACAAATTGCGGCCGAACAAAAGGCGAACGAACAAAAAGCCAAAGCCGACTCCGATAAACACGACAACCTCGAATTCAATATGATCGTCGGATTGGGTTCCAAAGCCTGGGAAAAGGAAGATTTTCCGGAAGCGACTAAGAAATACAAAGAAGCGCTGGAATTCGCTCAAAAACATTTTCCTGCTGATGATGTCCGAGTCGCCCAGGTGTTGCTCTATCTGGCTCGGGCGCAGAATTTTGGTAACAAAGAATACGATCAAGCGAGCAAAAGCTATGAGGCATGCCGCGATACTCTCGACAAAAACAAGGGCGACACTAATTTCATCAAAGGCGATGTATTGTTCGAGCTGGCCTGTGTCTATGCCAAACAATCCAAAATGGCCGAGTCAGATGCCCTTTTGCTAGAGGCCAACGAGATCTACAGCAAAATCTACGGCAGCGATGACAATCATCATGCCAGCGTTTTACGTCGACAGGCCAACAATTTGATAGCGGAAGGAAAGGTGGACGCAGCCGGTCCGAAACTGGAAGAAGCAATGGGTATTTTCGAGAGAAAAAAAACCTGGGGCAAATTGGGTCCCACTTATCGGGAGCTGGCCGAGTTTTACACCAAAGCCGGTAAATCAAAAGAAGCCGACGCATACAAGCAAAAAGCCGAGAAGACTGAATTAGAGCATCCTAAAGCCGGCGATTCTCGCATCGAATAATGATAGAGGTCTGTTTCAGCACAGATTCGCTGTCTGAATCAGCTCGTGGTCACGACTTGCTTGAGACCATCGATTGTCGCTTGCAAACTTTGTGGGTCAGATACGTTGAAAAGCTTGGCAGTGCGATCAATTTTTTTGATCGTACCAGAGAGCACTTTGCCGGGACCAATTTCGACAAAAGTATCGACACCCTGACCGAGTAAATATTCGACCGATGCGCACCAGCGCACAGCATTATCCATTTGCCGTCTGAGCTTCGCGCGGATTGCGTCGCCATCAGTGCTCGCGGCAGCATCGAAATTTTGCACCACCGGGCAATTGGGATTTTCGATCGCCACTTGACCGAGAGTAACGTTGAACTTCTGCGCCGCAGTCACCATCAGCGGTGAATGAAAAGCACCACCGACTGGCAAAGGGATCACTTTGCCGCCCGCTTCTTTAGCCAAAGCACCGGCTTTTTCGACAGCATTCGGGTTGCCTGAAATGACTAATTGATCGCGTGTATTGAAATTGGCGACGATCACAACCGCCTCGTTTTCAGAGACACCTTCTTTGCACAAAGCTGCACTGGCTTCCTGACAGAGCCCTTCCAATTTGTCGGCAGCCAGGCCAAGAACAGCTGACATAGCCCCTTTCGGACACTCTTCCATGAGTATAGCCCGCTCTTGCACAAGCACGATCGCATCTTCGACCCGCAAAGAATTGGCAGCCACAAGGGCCGTTATCTCGCCCAAACTATGGCCGGCGACAAAATCAGGTTTAGGTCCGCCCAGCGACTGATAGCAAGTCCAGGCCGCAATTGAGGCAGCCAAAATTGTGGGCTGGGTGTTAATCGTGCGTTTCAGCTCTGCTTCTGGTCCTTCGAAACAAAGCTTGCTCAATTTACTACCAGCAAAATGATCGATCTCTTCGAATGTGCGCTTGGCCTCAGGGTATCGGTTGAACAATTCCAAACCCATTCCCACACTCTGCGACCCCTGACCAGGGAAGATGCAGGCTACTTTGCCCATGCTCGAGTGCTCCTTATGGTTCTAGTCTTTTGTCTGCCGCATTCCAGCGCACAATCGCAGCGCCCCAGGTAAGCCCACCGCCGAAGCCCACCAGAGCACAGGTGGCTGGCGACTTCACTTGCTTCCTTTTGAGAGCTTGCCACAACGCCAAAGGAATCGAAGCAGCGGACGTATTGCCCAATTCGTCGACATTGGAAATTATTTTGTCTTTGCTCATGCCCAGGCGTTCGGCGGCGGCATTAATGATTCTGCGATTGGCTTGATGCGGCACCAGATAATCTATATCTTCGACACGAATGCCAGCCTTGGCTGAACAAGCACGCACCGCTTCGGGCACGGCATTGACGGCAAATTCGTAAATTGCCCGACCATTCATCTGTAAAAACCGATCGACTGTTTTAGTCGGAGGGGCGCCCGCGTGAGGATAACCCGTGCCGGTATTGGGGATCATGAGCAGATGACCGCCCGTGCCGTCGGCACGCAGATAAGTAGCGAGAATGTCGTTTTCATCGTCAGCTTGCATGACAAAAGCGCCGGCACCGTCACCAAAAAGAATGCAAGTGTTGCGATCTTCCCAGTTGAGAAAGCGAGAATGAATGTCTACGCCTATAACAAGCACAGTTTTGAAAGTGCCGGAGCCTATGAATTGCTGCCCTACGGCAAGCGCATAAATAATGCCTGTGCAAGCCGCCTCCAGGTCGAATCCGGCCGCTCTGGTGGCGCCGATTGCCGCTTGCACCATACAAGCCGTGGAAGGGTATAAATTTTCCGGAGTAGATGTAGCGACGATAATCAAATCAACTACTGAAGCTTCGATGCCGGCGTAAGCAAGAGCATCTTTCGCCGCTTCAATAGCCAATCCCGAGGTGGTCTCATCATCGCGAACGATACGGCGCTCTTTGATCCCGGTGCGCAGCGTGATCCATTCGTCGGAGGTGTCGACCAATCTCTCCAGGTCAGCATTGGTCACCACGGCACTCGGAACACCCGCTCCGACTCCTATGATCCGGGCACCGATTTGGGCATTCACGACTTCGTACCTGCCGTCTCTTTACTGACGAAAAACTCTTTCTCGATCTTCTGCACGATCTGGGCGGCGACCATGGTTTTGGCTACGCGCACCGCATTTTTGATGGCTGTGTGTTTGGAGCCACCATGGGCGATGACACAAACACCTTTGACGCCAACCAACAAGGCGCCACCAGTTTCGTTGTAATCAACCCGGCGCCGCATCGCTTCCAGAGCAGGCTTGGCTAAAATGCCAGCCAGACGACCGCGGTTGTCGGCCATCAGCTCCTGCTTGAGCATATGCGAAATCATCTTGGCAATACCTTCAGCCGTTTTCAGAGCGATGTTGCCAGTAAAGCCATCGGTGACAACGACGTCGACTTTGTCCATCGGAAAATCGCGTCCTTCGCAAAAGCCGATGAAATTAAGCTTGCTATCTTTCAGCAGTTTGTAAGTCTCTTGGACGAGAGCATTGCCCTTCGTTTCTTCGGTGCCGATATTGAGGAGTCCCACCCGCGGTTGCTCAATGCCGAACATGCCCGTGAAAACGATGGCGCCCATGTGAGCGAATTGCAAAAGTTGACTGGACGAGCACTCGACATTCGCGCCTACATCTATAACGATGCAATAACGTTTTTTCAAATCGATAGTCGGCATCGTGCAAGCGATAGCCGATCGCTCGACGTTACGAATCCGGCCCAACCCCAGCTGGGCCGCTACTGCAGCGGCTCCTGTCGACCCGGCAGCAACGACAGCGTCGGCCAAACCGTCGGCAACGCGTTTGGTGGCAACGACAATCGAAGAATCTTTCTTCTTGCGAATACCGGCTGTGGGCTTTTCGCCCATATCGACGACGTCCAGAGCAGGCACGACCTGGACATCAAGACCAGTGGTGTCGTGGCGTTTTAGCTCACTTTCCACCTGCTCTTGATTACCGACGAGCTGAATGGCCACGCCATATTCTTTGGCAGCCAGCAACGCTCCATGAACAACTTCACGGGGGGCGTAGTCACCGCCCATAGCGTCGACAGCTATGCGAATCATTCTCGACTCCCGCTTTTAACTGAATCCACAAACGGCGGCATTGAGCCGTCCCTAAGCAACGACGCTATCGCGGCGGCGCGCCGGACGACCTCGATAAAATCCGCAAACGATACAAACCTGGTGCGGGCGACTCGGTGAACCACAATTTGTGCAGTTGACCAGAGCGGTTATTTCCGCCTTCCAGTGTGCTCGGCGTTGATGTTGTTTCTGATGCGATGTCTTTTTCTTAGGACAAGCCATGACTAAATGCGTCCTCCATAGGTCCGGAACTCTTTATTATCTACGAATTTTCAGAAGAATCCTGCTTTGGAAATAGAGTCTTTAAGTTCTCCCATCTCGGATCGATCGGTCGGGAGCTCTCCGCACTCTCTACTGACTTCCTGCCCGA